>DASVMC010000450.1:0-1965 GCA_036384555.1 Niabella sp.
TGTCTTCTTGTTCAACCAACTCCGATTGTGCAACAGAAGTCAGCCACTGCAATTCTTCCGTGCCCAATTTTAACAGGCCCAGACTATCTCTTTTTCTAATGACACACCACTTGCTGTCCTTAGTAACAGATTGTACGTAAAAATCAATCAGCTCTTTTTTCCATTGCTGATCTGAGGAGATTATAGTCAGTGTGTAACTGCCTGCACCAGGATGGTTTTCAACTACATAAAAAGCATAGCGGCCATCAGGGCTTAAACTGAAATTTGAATAATGAATGTCCGGCCAGTCCTTGCTTTCACGCACAGCAGCCGTGTCAAAGATCTTTTCCTGGCAATAACAAGAAGAACTAAACAAGAATATGGATATAAGTAGAAATAAATTACTTGAAAGTCTATTCATTTTTCGCATTTTAAAAATTCTGGGGCGCCCGACTTTTGCCGATCTCGTATCACACAAATCATTGATGAGGTTCTTAGGTAATGATCCTATCGCTACTCAAAAAGATTTTCAATGATAACCGGGATTTTGGGTCAGGTTAGGATCATTTTGTATTTCTGTCAAAGGGATTGGAAATAATTTATCAAAATCATCCCATGTCCCGCCTTTTAAAGGTGCCACCACATTCATGACTTCATCAATCTTCCCTGTCCGGATGAGATCAAACCAGCGATGTCCCCATTCGGTAAAAAGCTCTACTTGCCGTTCATGAAGGATTGCATCCAGTATAGCTGTTTGCGTATTAGCACCGGCATAATCAGCCAACCCTGCCCTGTGTCGAATGGCATTCAGATCACTCTTGGCACCACTCAAATTATTTTGTTTAGCCCTGGCTTCGGCCCTGATCAGATACTGCTCGGCCAGGCGAAACACCATCGTATATTCTAATGGTTTAGAAGAGGAGTAAATAAATCCCTGTTTGTATTTGTGAGGATAAGAATAAGGCTGACCGCCAAAAATAGTGTCATGGACCCAATTGATCCTTCGTTGATCCCCTGTTTCAAAACTATCTAACAACTGCGGACTGCAGAAAGGCTTATCCCCAGTAGGAGCGCCTGTAAGAACAAAGTTACTTCCGTCAACAGTAGATACTGAGGTGTTAGGACCAGGAGGCTGCAATTGCCAGATCGCTTCTCCGCTATTGGCTACAAATACAGTGTTTAAATTCGGCAGCAGGCCGTATTTATCCGTATTATTGATCACTTCGGTTGCCTTTAGCTCCGCGCTGTCATTCTTACCCATATACAGGTAGGCTCTGGCCATTAGCGCTTTCGCTGCCCATTTGGTGGGCCTTGTCCGTTCTGAAGTGCCTGTCGCATTATAGAAATCCACGTAATCACTGTTGAGTAGTGTTTCCGCATCCTTTAGATCCGTAATGATCTGCCGGTAAACGTCAGTAGTAGGGGATCGGGCAATCTTTGAGTTGACCTGGTAATCTGTGCTCGTTACCAGCGGTACATCTCCATAACAATTCACTAAATAAAAGTGACAAAAGGCCCGAATAAATTTGGCTTCCCCGGTTAGCTGGGACTTCACCGCTTCACTAACCCCAGTGCTTAATGCTAAACCTTCTATCACCGCATTGGATTTATAGATGAAGTTGTAGGCGTCGCTCCATGGAAAAATACCCGCCGTAGAAACAAGATTGTTCAGATAATATACATTCGTCGAGGAATTGCACTTCAGTTCATCGCTCATCAGCCCGGTCGTTAACCCGGAAAAGTTGTAGGAAAATTTTTGACTATACATATATGAATAGATATAGGTCATGGCGCTTGTAGCAGTTCCGTTATCATTAAATACGCTTTGAGCCGATAGTAATGTATCCGGCAGGTCGATGGCTACAAATTTTTTACAACTGGTTATATAGAAACCTAAAAACAGTAGGCTGATAGCCACCCATTTTATTCTGTTTGCAAATGAAGACGCAGAGAAATAACTCTCTTTACTTCTCCTTTTCAAAATAT
>DASVMC010000451.1:0-12774 GCA_036384555.1 Niabella sp.
GCCATTGATCCGGAAGCCATCAACCGTTGTCCACTGATTTTTAAAAATGATCTTGAGCGCTTTCAGGGGTGTTTTGGGAATGCCTGCGCTGAATGCGAGGCCGTTGCCGGAGCCCGATGGGATGATCCCGAAACGAACAGGAAGGTGCTTCAGGCTGTCTACCACCTGGTTCACGGTGCCATCGCCACCAATAATGACCACGTCGGTATAATGTTCTTCCGTGATGGTATCAAATAAAAAGGAATAATCGCCACTGGCAACAGATGGAAAGAACTGAAACGCGATGCCCGCTTTTAGGGTCTCTTTTGCTACCAGGTTGGAAAGTGTGTCTTTTGACTTTGTACCGGATATCGGGTTAATAATATAGCAGATCTTTCTCTTCATTTGGAAGTAAACTGTTTACCATTTTAATAAGGCGCTTCCCCAGGTAAATCCGCTGCCAAAGGCTGCCAGGCATACCAGATCCCCTTCTTTTACGCTTCCTTTTTCCCAGGCTTCACACAAAGCTAAGGGAACAGAGGCGGCCGTAGTATTGCCATATTTTTGAATATTGTTAAAAACCTGGTCATCCCTCAGCTTCAGTGTTTGCTGTACAAACTGTGCAATGCGCAGGTTGGCCTGATGGGGGATCAGCAGCTTCAGGTCTGCCGGTCGCAGGTTATTTGCGTTGAGCGCTTCCATAATTACTTCGGGCAGTTTGATCACTGCCTTTTTAAATACGGCCTGACCATCCATATAGGGATAAAAATCTGCCTTATTTAAAAGATCCTGGGTAATAAAAACACCGCCATATTTTTTTTCAGGAACAGGAGGCCGCCATTCAGGCCGGTGCACGCCTGCATGAAAACCAGGGTTGGGCATGCTCAGGGCTTCCGCATCCGCTCCGTCACTATGCAGGTGTGTACTTAATATACCTCTTGAAGGATCATTGGACGGCTGTAAGAGCACGGCACCGGCGCCATCACCAAAGATCACCGATACATTTCTTCCTTTTGTGGAAAAATCCATTGCATAGGAATGCACTTCTGCACCAATCAACAGAATGTTCCTGTACATCCCGGTTTTAATGAACTGGTCTGCAACGCTGAGCCCGTATAAAAAACCGCTGCATTGATTTCTTATGTCCAGTGCGCCCACGTCTTTGAGCCCCAGTATGCGTTGTACCAGGACCCCGCAACCCGGAAAGAAATAATCGGGACTTAAAGTGGCAAAAATGATAAAATCGATCTCCTCCTTACTGATTCCCGCTCTTTCAATAGCTTGTTTTGCTGCCTCTGCACCAATGGTGGCAGTCGTCTGCTCAAAACGCGTTACATAGCGCCTTTCTTCAATGCCGGTGCGTTCCTGTATCCAGGTGTCGCTGGTATCCATAAACTGGGTCAGTTCTTCATTAGTGACCACGTTTTCAGGTACATAGCTACCTATTCCGGCTATAACTGTACTGTTCATAAAACAAATGCTTGCAGACAGCAAGATAAATATTTTATGAATAAATAGGTATCATTTACAACTATTGCATAAAAGAATGACCGGCAGTCAAAAATTGTTTTTTACCTTTTTTTATTGGGACATTTAATTATGTGATGAGGAGAAATGGAAGTAAAAAATGATCATACAGTAAGTAATTTACAAAATTCCGGTGTCTGACTATTGGAATCCTGGAGCAGAGGACCGGTACCGACAAATTTGGGGTATGTATAAAGGAGCAATAAGTGCATTATTGGAAGAGTTGAAAAATGATAACCGGCAGGCGTTCGATCAGCTTTTCCGGATGTATTACCGGCCGCTGGTGAAGTTTGCTATGCAGCTTTTAGACGTGCGCCAGGATGCAGAAGATGCGGTTTCTGCTTTTTTTATCCGTCTCTGGCAAAAACGGAATGGGTTGCCCGTTATTCAATACCCTGAAACCTATTTCTATACAGCGGTTAAAAACACCTGTCTGAACCTGAAAAGAGCTCATAAGCTTAGATCCTTATTGCATCAGCCTGCCGATTTAGTACAGGCGGTTGACCGGGGAGGCTATCAGCAGCCGGCTGAATCGAAGGAATTAAAACAAGTGCTTGATAAGGCAATTGCAGCATTGCCGGTACAAAGAAGACTGATTTTTATGCTGGTTAAAGAAGATGGATTGAAGTGTGGGGAAGTGGCTGCCATTTTAAACCTTTCAGTACGTACTGTGGAAAACCAGCTGTATAAGGCAGTCAAAACGCTGGCCGCTGTAATCAGTCGCCATTTGGGCTATAATCCACAGAAAACGAAGGCAGGCAGGCGTTTGGGAATAATGTTTTTATAAAGACAAAAATGTTCTATAAAATGGACAGGGAATTATTTTTAGCCTTGTTAACGACAAAAATAAGCCGGGAGCTTTCAGATGAAGAAGCCTCACGGCTGGCGGCAGCACTCACTGAGAATCCTGAATTTGCAGCGATTACTGAAGCAATAATGGCACATAAAACGCTGCAGGAAGATCAGCCGGATCAGTATGTGCAGGACCGGTTGGATGCTCTATGGGATCAACTCAGACAGCCTGCGGAAGACATACCGGTCCGTCGGAATACGGCCTACCGGCGCTGGTTAAAAATAGCCGCTGTATTAATGCTGCTGTCGGGGCTTGGTTTTTGGATGTTTCATCGCACCGGTGATCCGATAGCCATACCTGTTGCCGGGATGGATACGCTCCGGTCGGGTGAGCAGGATGTATATACCGTATTGAACGATGGTACACAAATAACCCTGGGTAAGCATTCCTCCATCTTTTATAATACGGCATTTGGTAAAAACCGGCGGCAAATTATTTTAGAAGGGGCGGCCTTTTTTGACGTGGCAAAGAATCCAAAAGTGCCTTTGGTCGTACAGGCCGGAACGGTGGATATAGAGGTAAAGGGAACCGCTTTTGATGTAAACGCCTATCAGAACAGAAAAAATGTTGAAGTTGTATTGGTGCGCGGACTGGTACAGGTTACCAATAAGTACAACAAAAAGAACCGGGTGTTGCTGAGCCCTAACCAGAAGCTGCTGACGTCTTCAGAAAAGCAGGCTAATCTGTTGTTTACTGTCACGAACTTTTCACAGGATACCATCCTGCCTGTACAAACCGTTGCCGATACGGTGGTTTTTAAAAGGCAAAAACTGGAGAATCTGGTCCGGCTGCTCGAAAGAAAGTATGAAGTGACCATTGTTATTCAGAATCAGTCATTAAAAGAAAAACGTTTCAGCGGCCTGTTTGCCCGGGAAACCCTCGAAGAAGCACTGGAAGCCTTAAAATTATCTTATCCCTTCAATTATAAAATACAGGAAAAACACGTAATCATCGATTAACCGCAGGCAATATGATCCCAAGATCTGTACTAACCATTTTTTTTATATTAGTTGGCGCCGCCCTGAATGCCCAGGGCAGGAAGATAGCATTGGATGTTAACCGGCAGCCACTGCCATTGGTGCTTGAGCAGATACAAAAAAGGAGCCGCTATAATATCATTTATAGTGATGAGGTGGTAAGTGATACCATGCTGGTGACCTTACAAACCGGTAAAAGACCGGTATCTGAAATTTTGCAGACCGTACTGGGACCTAAAGACCTGTTTTATTTGTTACGCAATAATGATATGATTGTTATCGGCAGCAATGTGCTTAGAAAACAGGGGTTTCCAATGGCGTTTGCGCAATCCAGGATAAGCGGCCGGGTAGTAGATGAAGCGGGGTTGCCCATACCATTTGCAACAGTCGCTTTATCAGACGGGAAAAGGCTTTTAACCAATATGGCCGGTAGTGAAAATGGTCAGTTTGAGTTTACTTTTCCGCTTATTGTCGATTCTTCTTATCGTATTTCGGTTTCATCAGTAGGGTTTTCGCCACAGGAAATACGGTTTACTTATCCTGATGCGGATGATCTGAAACGGATTGTTTTAATAAAAGATAAAGACACTTTAGCAGCAGTTACCGTTACTACCGAAAAGCCCCTGGTAGAAAGAAAGGTAGATCGTCTTGTTTTTAATGTGGAAAATTCTATTGGTATATTGGGGGGTGATGCGATGGATGCCCTGCGGATTACACCCACTCTTCTGGTAAAAGCCGATATGATAACGATCATCGGAAAGTCATCCGTAAGGGTAATGGTCAATGATAAAATAATACCGTTATCGGGGGATGCTTTGGTAAGTTATTTAAAATCGATACCTGCGGCTGCTATTCAGCGGATCGAAGTTATTGCCACACCGCCATCAAAGTATGATGCAGAGGGGAATAGCGGGTTGGTTAACATCGTACTGAAACAGGTGAAAGAAAATTCATGGAATACCACCCTGAGGGCCGCATATACACAGGCCACTTATGCTGCAGCCAGTGAAGGAGCAAGCTTTTCCTACAGGCGGAATAAGTTCGCCTTATTAACAAATGTATCTTTTCGCAGCGGCAAAGAACTTTATACCAATAATATTTTTTATCATTACCCAACGGAGCTGTGGCATAATCAGGTTGATAACAGGGAGAAAACAAAAACAATAAGTACACTCCTAAATATGCAATACTCGCTGACCCCCAAAAAAACAATTGGGTTTCAGTATTCCGGTGGTTTTTCAAACGAATCAAGACTGGAACACAACAATTCGCAAAGCTTTTATAACAATCAGCTATTAAAGGATTATCCGTCAAACGGCATCTCGTCTTCAAAACCACAGCATCTTTCTTTTAATATCAATTACAGTCAAAAGCTGGATACACTGGGGAAAAATTTTAGCGTGGATGCGGATTATTTTAAAATGCAATCTCCCCGAAATAACGGGTTTACATCCTATTTAAATGACCTGCAGAACGATACGACTGCCTATTTGCTGGCACAAAATAACAGCTTACAGCATATTCAAAATTATTCCTTCAAAACAGATTTTATAATGCCCTATAAATGGGTGAATGCAGAGTTCGGTGCCAAAATAACATCAACACAGAGTATCAATAATGTTAGTGCTGATTTTTTTGATGACCCGGCAAAAACGCAGCTTTCCCTTTCACAAAAGGACAGTTTCCGGTATCAGGAGAACCTGCAGGCGCTCTACCTTTCCCTGCATAAAAAAATAAGCAGCAGGCTGGAAGTCAAAGCAGGATTAAGAAGTGAATATACACAAACACGGTCCAATTCTATTACAACGGATAGTATTGTAAACCGTAGTTATTTTAAATTGTTCCCTACTGCCTATTTATTATATAAGCCGGATACCAAAAACGCGTTCAACCTGACCTTTTCGCGTCGTATTTCCCGGCCGGGTTTTGGCTATCTCAATCCGGCCAGATGGTATTTGAATGCCAGGTCTTACGCTGTGGGCAATCCTTTTCTGCAGCCTTCCTTTACCAATAACTTTTCTTTGGCCTATAATTATAAAAACAAGCTGAATATTGAAGCCTATTATTCAAAAAAAACAGATGGGTACAGCCAGGTTACTTATCATGACACAATTAATGATTATCAGGTATTCAGGAGACTGAATTTTTATAATATAAAAAACTGGGGTATCACGGCAAACCTGTCTTTAAAACCAGCAGGCTGGTGGGAGTCGTATTCGACGGCTTATTATTCCTGGTCTGCTACAGAAAATTTTATCCCGATTATTGATAAATATTACAGGGGGTATGCAGGTGGTTTTTTTACAAATAATACCGTCACTCTTAATCATTCAAAAACATTTTTCTCCAGCATTTATTTTAACTATAACCTGCCTTCCAGTAATAATTATTATATAACTACCAGCAGCTGGACATTAGATATCGGTTTTAAATACCTGTTGCTGGAAAAGCGCCTGGTGCTGGGATTGAATGCAGATGATATTTTTAGAAAAAATTATGCTACCATAAAGACCGTTAGCCAGGGAATAGCCCAGTCCTTTACCCAGTATTATGATACAAGACAGCTTCGTTTGTCCATCAGCTATAATTTTGGGAATAAGAACATTTCAGTAAGCTCCAGAAAAGCAGGCAACCAGGACGAACAAAACCGGTCCGGTAATTAGAAAGAGTGCGGAGCTTTATAATGTTTTCGTTTTCAATAAGATGCTTTCCATATTATGTAGTAAAAAAGTTCTCCTCCTGTTATTATTTGATGATTTTTTCGGTTCAGAATTCAAAATTTGGGCTGCCCGGCAGAATTATCGTACCTTTGCGCCTCCAAATTTTTAAAATGAATTTACGCAACATCGCAATCATCGCACACGTAGACCACGGTAAAACAACATTAGTAGATAAAATTTTGCATGCTACTGCTGTTTTCCGGGAGAACCAGGCTACCGGCGAGCTAATTATGGATAATAACGATCTTGAAAGAGAGCGGGGCATTACCATTTTTAGTAAAAATGCAGCAGTTACTTACAAGGATACAAAAATTAATGTAATTGATACGCCCGGTCACGCCGATTTCGGAGGCGAGGTAGAGCGGGTCCTGAAAATGGCTGACGGTGTTATTTTGCTGGTGGATGCTTTTGAAGGGCCGATGCCGCAAACCCGTTTTGTGTTACAGAAAGCGCTGGCATTAGGATTAAAACCTATTGTGGTAATCAATAAAGTAGATAAACCCAATTGCCGCCCGGATGAAGTGCATGATGCGGTATTTGATCTGTTCTTTAATCTGGACGCTACAGAAGAACAACTGGATTTTCCTACTTTCTATGGCTCCGGAAAGAATGGCTGGTTCAATGATTCCTTAACTCCGATCGATAATATTAATCCTTTGCTGGATGGTATTTTAAAATATGTGCCGGCTCCTAAAGTTGCAGCAGGTCCGCTGCAAATGCAGATCACCTCGCTGGATTATTCCTCTTTCCTGGGGCGTATTGCAATAGGAAAAGTAAGCAGGGGCACTATTAAAGAAGGGCAGCAGGTAGCATTAATGCAGGAAAACGGAATTAAGAAAACCCGTGTAAAAGAGTTGTACGTATTTGAAGGAATGGGTAAGAAGCGGGTAACTGAGGTAAACGCCGGAGATCTTTGCGCAGTAGTGGGCATTGAGGATTTTAATATCGGAGATACCCTTGCGGATGCGGAAACCTCTGAGGCGCTGCCAAGGATCAGCGTGGACGAACCTACTATGAATATGCAGTTCGGTATTAACAACTCACCGTTCTTCGGTAAAGATGGTAAGTTTGTTACCAGCCGCCATTTGCGTGATCGTTTGGAAAAAGAGACCGAAAAAAACCTCGCATTGCGTGTGGAAGAGAGTGAAGGCGGCGAAAGCTTTTTGGTGTACGGCCGGGGTATTCTGCACCTGGGGGTTCTGATTGAAACCATGCGGCGGGAAGGATATGAATTAACCGTAGGTCAGCCGCAGGTAATTACCAAAATGATCGATGGCAAAAAGCATGAACCTTATGAAACCCTGGTGGTAGATGTTCCCGAAGAATTTGCCAGCAAAGTAATTGACCTGGTTACCCGCCGTAAAGGGGAAATGCTGGTAATGGAAACCAAGGGGGAAATGCAGCACCTGGAATTTGAAATTCCTTCCCGTGGATTGATCGGTCTGCGTACGCAGATGTTAACGGCAACTACCGGTGAGGCAGTGATGGCGCACCGCTTTTCCAATTACCAACCCTGGAAAGGAAGCATTCCCGGCAGAAATAACGGCGTGCTGATCTCTAAGAATCAGGGCAGAACCACGGGTTATTCTATTGATAAATTACAGGATCGCGGAACATTTTTTGTGGACCCAGGTGAAGAGGTGTATGCAGGACAGGTCCTGGCCGAAAATATTAAACCGGGCGATCTGGTAGTAAATGCTACTGAAGAAAAGAAACTGACGAACCACCGTGCCAGTGGCAGTGATGATGCAACCCGTATTGCTCCTAAAACGCTAATGACGCTGGAAGAATGTATGGAATACATTCAGCAGGATGAATGTATCGAAGTAACTCCTAATTTCATCCGTATGCGTAAAGTAGTATTGGATGAGATTGAACGGAATAAAATTGCCAAGAAAATGGCTGCAGAGGTCTGAGCCTTTTATTTTATTGATCCTATACAAGCGCTACCCTTACCGGTGGCGCTTTTTTGATAAAACAATTGTTGGTGCTTATCTGTTGTATAGACCAGGAAAGCAACAATAAAGTATCTTTGCAGTATGAAAAAGATGATAGGCCGGGCGGCATTCTTAATAGCAGGGCTTTTGCAGACGGCACAGATTTTTGCGCAGTGCTCTATCTGTACTAAAACAGCGCAGCAGCTGGGCGATGGCCCTGCACAGGGGTTTAATACAGGAATTCTTTATCTGGCTTTTTTACCTTTAGGCCTGATCGCATTCCTGGGTATACGCTGGTGGCGTAATGAAAAGAAAAACCCCTGACCAACTGTTAATCCGTCGCTTTGCAATGGAGCGACCAAAATCTGATATCGTTCTGCCTCAGCGGGTTTGGCATAATTTCTGCTTTTTAATAGGTGTAGCAGTTCTTCCGATAAAAAATGATCCTGTATAAAAAGGTTCTTTTAATTTTTTTAACACTTAAAAAATAATATTGGCAAGGAACTTGCGTTTTTATTAACAGGTAACAAATAATAAAGAGTTTTTAAAAAGATAGTCAATTTTCTCATAAGCAGTTAGTTTTGGTTGCGACCCCTGTTTCCACAGGGGTCTATTTTTTTGTATATATAAAAACTTAAAAACAAACCTATTAAACAGCCCACTCCGTCGGCCACCATATCAGTAACATCAAAAGACCGGTGTGGCACCCAGTACTTCTGCACAAATTCCATAGCAATACCATAAGCCAGGGCCAGTATGCTAACAACAATAAATTTTGAGGTCAGGCCGGGTGCGCTGTTCTTTTTTTTGATCAGCCAGAAATTCCAGAGGAATACAAGAATGGTAAACAGTCCTATATGAACCCACTTATCAAAAAAGATCTTGTCCAGAAAACGTTCTTTGGGAAATGCAGAACCGGGTAAGGTTAAAAGAACCACGGTAATGATAAAATAGATCAGCGCAAATAATAATAAAAGTCCCTTTTTCAAAGCCCAGTTTTTTAAAATAAAAAAGCCAGCCACCGGATGGGGTGAATGGCGTTGTTTTATAAAGAATCTGTTTTAACTACTATTTTAATCCACTAATGCCTCATACGCTGCAGCCGTCATCAGCTGCTCAACATGTGCAGGATCAGCCACTTTCATTTTAATCATCCAGCCCTCACCGTAAGGATCCGTATTCACCAGTTCGGGCGCATTAGCCAGCGCCTCATTTAATTCCAATATTTCGCCATCCACCGGAAGAAACAGGTCCGATACCGTTTTTACAGCTTCAACAGTGCCAAAAACATCACCAGCCTTTAAGGATTTTCCAATCGTTTCTACCTCTACATAAACGATATCGCCTAACTCCCTCTGGGCGAAGTCAGTAATGCCGATTGTTGCCGTATCTCCTTCCAGGCGCAGCCATTCATGGTCTTTGGTATAACGTAATGTTTCAGGATAACTCATAACAATAATTTAGATTACAAATATGAGTAAAGGAATTTAGAATTCCAGTTTTATGACCATAATTTTTGGGGAGTTGTTAATTTCTATAAAAAACCTTCTGGAGGCTGTAACATTTTTTATAATTCCCCGACTTACTGCATCATAACGGAGCAATAGTTGTTTTTTTTATTGCAACCAGCACAGCTTAAATGACGTTTTATCCCAATTAAAGGATGTTTTGCCCCATTTACCGGAAAGGACTGGTTAAGAGCAGGTGAGAAGAATAGTTTTGTTGCCGTAACAGTAATGTAATATGAGAAAGATAATTTTAATAGCGGCTTGTTTAGGGAGTATTTGGGCACAGGCACAAACGATTTCAGGAACAGTAACGGACACCGGACATCAGCCAATTGAAAAGGCTTCAGTAGCACTTTTAAAAGCAGAAGATTCATCAGTAGTAGTAGTTAAGGCTACTAACAGGGAAGGCGCTTTTGAGTTTTCCAAACCCGTCAACGACAATTACCTGCTGCTGGTTACCAGCGTGGGCTATGATAATAAGTATACAGATCCGTTCGCTTATACAGGGCAAAACGTGATTAAAGAGCCTGTAGCGCTGGAAAAAATCAGCACGCAGCTGGCCGGTGTGGTGGTAACCGCAAAAAGGCCACCGTTTGAGGTAAAAGCCGGTAAAACGGTAATGAATGTAGATGCTTCACCCACCAATTCGGGGCTCAGCGCGCTTGAGCTGCTTGAAAAGGCGCCGGGCGTTTCTGTAGACAATGACGGAAATATCAGCTTAAAAGGCAAAGGAGGCGTTGTTATTCTTGTTGATGGTAAGCCTACTTATATGACCGGGCAACAGCTGACGAATTTTTTAAAAAGTATGCAAAGCAGTCAGCTGGATCAGATTGAGATCATGACCGCTCCTCCCGCAAAATACGACGCTGCCGGCAACTCGGGCATTATCAATATCAAAACTAAAAAAGGAACGATAAAGGGAATGAACGGAACGGCGAACATCGGGTACGACCAGGGTTTTTATCCCCGTTATAATGCAGGACTGAATATTAATTACCGTAATAACAAAGTGAACCTTTTTGGTGGTTATGAAGGAGGTCACTGGGACGGGGTTGGTGTGCTTTCCCTGAAGCGGAAATTTATTGACGGCAGTACCGGCAATCTTACCGGAACATCGGACCAGGCAACTGACCGGCGTAATTATGGCAATTACAACAATCTAAAACTGGGAATGGATTATAATTTTTCCAAAAAAGATGTTGCTGGGATCGTGATCAATGGCGGTTTTGGAAAATGGAATGAATTGCAAAACGGCATATCTAATATACGATATCCTTCAGGTGCTATAGATTATAAACTGGGATCAGATGGTAAAAATACCGGCAACTTCAGCAATCTTACCACTAATATCAACTATAAGCACAGTTTTGATTCTGCGGGAAGAGAGCTGACAGTGGATCTGGACCAGGCCTACTATGATAACAGGGGGCATGTGGATCTTGTTACCCGGGCGTATACGCCTGATGATGTTCAACAGGGGAATACAGTGTCCTTATTAGGCAGCCAGCCTTCCATAATCAATATTTATAGTGCAAAAATGGACTATGTACACCCGTTTAATAAAACAATGAAACTGGAAACGGGTCTTAAAACCAGTTTTGTAAATACGAACAACCGGGTGGAATACCAGCGGGATACTACTACCGGATGGTATGCCGATGATTCAAGAAGTAACCATTTTATCTATAAAGAAAATATCAATGCAGCGTATGCCACACTTTCGAAATCCTTTAAAAAATGGGAATTGAGCGGCGGTTTACGTGTGGAAAATACCAACTCAAACGGCAACCTGATTACAAAAGACTCCGTTTTTAAAAGAAGCTATACCAATCTGTTTCCCACTGTGGCGGTTGGTTTTAATGCCAATGATAATAACCAGTTTAATTTAAGCTACAACAGGCGGATTACACGACCTGATTATGATAACCTGAATCCCTTTGTATATTTCCTGGATTCCCTGACCTACGGAAAAGGCAACCCGTATCTGAAACCTCAGTTTACCAATAATATTGAGCTGAGCCATACATTCAAACGGTTTTTGACCACCACGTTAAATTATACAGTAACGAACGACATTATCACCCAGCTTTTGAAGCAGGAGGGGGAGAAAACCTTTGAAACCCGGGAGAACTTCAGTAAAATGAAACAGGCAGGGATTGCAATTACCGCAAATTTCCCGGTAACCAAATGGTGGAACCTGAACCTGTACACCAATGTGTATCATAACCAGTTTGACGGGCTGTATACAGATGGACAGCGCAATTATCCTGTTGCTCTGCAAATGACATCGTTTACGGGCAATGGAACCTCCACAATGACCTTTGCAAAGCTTTGGGCCTTTGAGATCAGCGGCTGGTACCGTACCAGGTCCTTAGATGATCTAATGGTTTCTAATAGTATGGGGGCAATGAATACTGCATTATCCCGGAAATTATTTAAAGAAAAAGGAACGCTGAAAATCGGGGTACGGGATGTATTTAAGACCCAGGTATTCAGCGGGTATGCCCGTTATGCAAATGTGGACACAGAAATAAAAAATACCCGCGATAACCGCCGGTTCAATATTTCCTTTACTTATAAGTTCGGTAAAAATAATATTGCTCCGGTGCGTAACAGGAGAAGTGGTGCCGGCGATGAACAAAACCGTGTAAAGAGTGGCGGTAACTAACCCTGTTGGCGCAAAAACAATGCTGACCTTTGCTCATCCGTCAAAAATAACCGTTTAGCCGGTGTAAGTTGCTGTTCAGCGGAATAGATTATGCCAATAGCAGGATCCGCTATAGATTTGCGCACTGATTTTGAAGTAGTACAAACCAATTAAATTTATGAAACTCTTAGTATCGCTCGCATTCCTTATTACCTTTCAGACCACGGTTCATGCACAGGAAATTTCGGGAACTGTAAAGGAAGGTTCCAGGGGCCTTGAAAAAGCATCCGTATCGCTGTTAAAAGCATCCGATTCCTCTATTGTAAAATTAGATGCTACTGATGCCAGCGGTATCTACAAATTTGATCATATTACATCCGGCTCTTATTTGATAATGGCAACGAATGTAGGGTATGCACCGGTTTATTCAGCTCCGTTTGATTATACCGGAGGAGATTTTAAAGTAAACGACCTGCTGATGGAAAAAGCCAGCACCCAGCTGGCTGGCGTTGTGGTCACTGCAAAAAAACCGTTGGTAGAAGTAAAACCCGGCAAAATGGTCGTGAACGTTGAAGGCACCATCAATGCTACCGGAAATGATGGTATGGAATTGCTGCGGAAGTCGC
>DASVMC010000452.1:0-6305 GCA_036384555.1 Niabella sp.
AACAGCCCTATATTATATACTTCCTCAGAAAATAAGATCAATCATAAAGCATAAAATAACCTGACAGACGAGATAGGCGTTGCCGCACGCATACCGGCTAATACATGATGAACAGCCCGTCCAATATAGGTTATCCAGTAATCCGAATAATCCACCATACTCCCCGATGCGTTGCGCACTTTTAAACTTCCCTGATCGGAGCCATCAGCACCAATAACCCTGATCCTATAATCGACCCGTGCGCTCCCTGTAGAATTAAATACACTCTTGATCACTGTGACCGGTTCCCAGCCGGTGGCTTCTCCAAAAGCCAGTGGTTTGCCTACATTGATCCAACTGCTTTTTGTACCAGCAGCAATATCTGTTGTATATTGATATTGATACTGTAGTTTCAGATCCGTTGTAACACCATCGCTTTCATATAAAAAATTATAGAACTTTACCCAGGAAGTAGTGTCCGTATTTTCAGTAATATTTTTGGGATAAGGAAATCCATTGTCGAAAACAATTGGAGGTTTATTAAAATCATATACAAATACATTTTGTTTACCCTCCTTTAAATTGCAACTCTGCTCATATACAAGCGTATTGCCACCTTCATAAAGTTTCAGGCTGGAGGCGCCTACGTCAGCAGTAAAAAAGCGCCCAACTGCACCGCTGGGTATAGCATTATAAGTGGCCAATGGAGTGCTTGAATCAGAAACAACCTTTCCATTTACTTCTACCTTATAAATATTATTGACCGCGCCGGTTGTAAGTGGAACGAAATAGTGTAATTGAAACTCAGCGGTATTAGATGGAACAGGATGTGTATCATATTCTACTACGTGCTTTTTGCAGGAAGCAGCCAGCACAATAACGAATATAAACCCTATCAGTACCTTTAAATTTTTCATACTCATATATTTTAGTATAAATTATTAAGAAACGTTAAAATTAATTGGGTAACTCATCCGGATAAGCAAACCAGGGTATAGATGTTTGGTAATTATCTGCCGTACCCGGTATGGGCTTCAGAGCTTCCAATGATTTTAAGTTCCACATATACTCTGAATTATACCTCGGGCGAAGGCGATAACAAGGTGCACCTTCATTTTTAAGATCATAACTGGTTTTTCGATCCTGTACCTGCGCGGGGGCCAGATATAATCCTTTATATACTTTTTTCGGATCCGTATCCCATTTTTGGTCTATTATGGTTTCCGTCCACCCGTTGCCATTCTTAGGATAATCGCCGGAATATTTTATATCATAATGATACTTGCGCATGTCTACCCAGGCTTCCGGAGCACCCCAGGGATAAAGAGCGATCCATTTCTGGATCATGATATGCGATAGCGTAAGATCAGTCAGCCCGTTTACAAAGGGTCCTGCTACATACTGATCCGCTAGGCTGGCATACAGATCTTTACTGATCTTATCACCACCGGTAGCACTGCCGGATTTACCGGGGTAGATATATTTCCCAGTAGTTGCCATATCTGCTTTAACAGCTTCTTTAAAAGCAGTAAATGCCTGCGCTTTATTACCTAACTTCCAGTAAGCTTCCGCGAGGCAGAACTGAATTTCAGCATAGGTTGTTAAAATATAAGGTGCGTCATCCCTGTAAAGCCACCTGCCAATACCATCATGAACGGCACCACTGTATTGGGAACTGGCATTCCGTCCATAAAAAGAAGGAGTAGTTCCTATTGGCCCTGAAGTGCTGGTAAATCTTCCTCCATAATATTTGTAGGCTTTAACGCTGTCCGCATTATCCAGGTTCAGGTAATTAGGATTGTCTGTAGTTGCCAGCTTAACAGCTACTCTTGGATCATAGTGACCCGTAGCATTCAGTAGTGTATCGGTTACGATCTGTTCCACAGCCAATTTAAAGGGATGATACGTATTCCCTTCCACACCCCGTATTTTTTCTCCTGTCGATTCATCATATTCGGGAACCGTGCCTGTAAATAGTTGTACCGCATATTCATGTTGAAAATAGAGATAAGTAAGATTACCATTGGCTGTTCCCCAGAAATTATTAAAATCATCATAAGGCGCTGACTGCGAACCTCCGGCTATTTTCAGTGTTGCGTCATCATCCGTACTTTGAAAAGATTTGCCTGCGGCAGTAATCAGTTCCTGCGCATAATCTGATGTAAAATTGGTCTTATTGGAAAGAGAAGAAAGATTGCGGACAATGACCGCATAGGCAAATTTGATCCATTTGTTTTTGTCTCCCCCATAGATATAATCATTAGCGCTTATTTTACTTCCGTAATTATGATCATCCTGTTTTTCAAGCAGCTCAATGGCTTTATACGCCCATTCCCGTACCTGTGTATAAATATCCTTTTCATAGTCATAATCATGCGATAATAAGCCGGGCACAAACGCCTGTTTCAGGGGCGCTTCACAATTCAGTTTTGCCAGCAGATCCCAGGAAAAAGCTTTGATAGCATACCCGATTCCCGCCAGGGTCCAGTCTTCCGCTTTTACAGACTGATTGATCATATTCTCCAGGTTCATGCCATCCAGGAAGTAAACAATGCGCCAGGTTTCGCCTGCTGCATCGCTTCCGGGAACATAAGAATGGACAGCATAACTATTATAGGTGGTGCTAGTTGTACCCATCATCTGCGTCAGAGGGCCAAGAGCGCGGATGTCCCAGTAAATACCTTCGTAATGCTGCTCAATGCCGGCCAGGTACAAATACCCCTCTACATAATCAGGCGCATCTATGTTTTTATTTACATCTAAATATTTTTTGCACCCCACCGAAAAAAGGGCAACAGATATAATAAGGAATAAAATAATCTTTTTCATTCGTATATATTTTATGGTTTTAATGGTCGAACACCTGTCTGTCTTATAAGCCGGAAATGCTGCCCCCGCATCTGCATGCCGGTGGCAAGCCTCATTTTGACTTTCAACGACGAAAGTTGTATAGCCATTATTGATTCTGTTTTTTTTCATGTGCCCGTTTCTTTAATTGAGTGATATGCTGAATCCTGCAGTAATGGCGCGCGGGTTAGGCAACGACCACACATCTATACCTTCACCTCCGGTACCGCCTGCAGCGGCCGAAACACTATTACCTACAGCGTCAATACCGGAATAATTGGTAAAAGTAAACAGGTCATTACCCACTAGATAAACGTCGATCCCGGAAATAATTTTCGTATTACTGAGCCACCGCTTGGGCAGGGAATAGGCTAATCGCAGTTCCTGCAAACGCAGGTAGTTTACATTTTTTTCCAGCCAGTCCTCATCACCTCCGGCAAAAATACTGGTGCCATAACTCCGGTAGTCTACTGCTATATTGTTTATAGTAGGATTGTCCGAGTTTTCCTTTCCATTTTTTATCACACCATTAAAGATTACCGGGCTGCTTTCGCGCAGATCCACGGATTCCCAACTGGTTCCGTTCCCCATCATCAGGCGTTTGGTCCCGTTTACTACAGTAGCCTTATACCGGCCGGCAAACAAGCCTGTTAAACGGAATCCCTTATAAGAAAGGCTGGTAATGAACCCATAACGCAACTTTGGCTCCCGGTCTCCGATCACGCTCCATTTGTCGCTTGTAAGCGGTAAGCCTGTACCTGGATCAATCAACACCTGCCCTTTATCGTTGCGCATATAGGCGCGGCCGGTTATGGTAGTAAGAGGGTACCCTAC
The DNA here is from genome assembly GCA_036384555.1 of Niabella sp. GTDB lineage: Bacteria > Bacteroidota > Bacteroidia > Chitinophagales > Chitinophagaceae > Niabella. The sequence goes on from DASVMC010000452.1 coordinate 3,661, forward strand.
CATTATACCGTTACGTATATTTCCGGAGCTCCAGGTAAAAGCGTTGTAATATTCGCTTACATTTTCCGGCAGGTAGAGCACTTTGGAGCCACCATGTGAGGCATTAACGCCTACGTTCCAGGTAAGACCCGCTTTATTCCGTATAACATCCCCGTCAACATGCGCTTCCCAGCCCCAGGTCTTAAAGGCACCCACATTCATTGTGTTCAATACAAACCCTGTTGCATAACTTAAACGGAAACCACTAACGATCTGGTCAGCATTACGGGTTGTATAATAAGAAAAATAGGTATTTACACGATTGTCAAATAAACGGGTATCAAAGCCTATTTCACGGGAGGTGGTCATTTCCGGCTTTAAATTCGGATTAGGTCCTGTATAACCATACTGGAATCCTCCTCCCGTCATATAGGTGGGCTGCAGCTGAGGATAAATTGACAATGGTGCAGCGTCTTTACCCACACGTGCAATGGATCCTCTAAGTTTAATAAAATTAATCTGCCTGATTCCTTTAAGGAACGGTAATTCTGTTAAAACCCAGGAGCCCTCTACAGCAGGATAAAAATAGCGGTTATTGTCTATAGGCAGGGTAGAAGACCAGTCGTTACGGCCTCTAAGCGTAATGAACGCCATATTATCATATCCAAATTCAAATTGGCCTGAAAAAGCCTGTATCCTGCGTTTGGTATTGGTTTGGGAAGAGGTTACCGTTGCAGGATCTGTATTATTAATGGACTGAAAATCCGGGATAATAAATTTGGAACCAATGGTTGATTGCATGGTTACACCATTTTCTAACTGATGATATCCCACCTGACCAGAGAAGGAAAACTTATCATTAAAAAATTTATTGTTATACCCGGCCAGGATGTTGAGCGTGGGGTCCGAAAAATTGGAATGCACAAGGCTATAGGTACCATCCCCTGAATTATCATACGAATAATAAGGATGCGTGGAAGATACAAAAGTTTGCATACCTACATCCCACCCTACCTGTGCCCGAACAAATGTATTTTTTACAGGTGTTATTGTAAAAGCCACATTGCTAATGAAACGGTCCGACTTATCAAAATTCTTGTTTTTGTACATGGCAAACAACGGGTTCAAAAGATCCAAATCTGTGTAGTAATCCGGCGTGCGCATGTGAATGCCGTCCGCTGCAAGATAGTTGGCCATATTATCCACCATTGGCCATACCATTGCCTTGGCAAGGGGCCCGTCAGCGTTTATACGCGCTTTGTCATTAGTTGCATGCGCGTATTGCATGGAGCTCTCAAACTTCAGCCAGTTAGTAATATCGGCCTTGCCCGACAGGCTCAGGTTGATACGGCCATAGTCCGTTTGTTTAATTACCCCTTGCCCATCCAGGTAAGAAAAGCTTCCCCGCAAAGTAGCTTTGTCCGAACCAGCCTCAACAGAAATATTGTGTTTTTGCGAAAAACCGGTTTGCAGGATAGCATCCACATTGTCATATAATTTCATACCTGCAGGGTATAAACCCCCGTATCTCGATGTATAATAATAGTTGGTAGTACCGTAAGCGCCTTCTGCGTATTTGGTTTGCATATCAGGATATCCATACGCTTTATCCCACCGGAAAAAATTATCATAGGTAACGCGTCCTTTTCCCGCGCGTCCTTTTTTGGTGGTAATAATGATGGCTCCGTTGGAAGCATCAGAGCCATATAATGCTGCGGCGGAGGCGCCCTTTAATACCGTTATAGTTTCAATATCCTCCGGATTAAAATCATTGCCCCGGGAGGAATAATCCATATTACGAACCGATAACACCTCTGTTGCTTGTCCCATTTTAAGCGGATCAAATGTAGAATTGTTCATGGGAATACCGTCTACAACATATAAGGGCTGATTATTACCAGAAATAGAAGTAAGATTTCGCAAAACCACCGTTGTTGAAGCACCGGGTAAACCGCTCGTTGAAGTTACATTAAGCCCCGGCACACGTCCCTGAAGCGCTGAAATAAAATTATCCCGGCCGGATTCAGCAATGGCTTTACCATCAATAACCTGAACAGAGGACCCTACCGCACGCCCTATACGTTTCATGCCGAACTCAGTGGTAACGACCACCTCATCCATCGAACCTTTGTCTGGATTCAGAATCACATGCATTGTGGATTTATTTTCCACTACTACAGACTGCGATAGATAACCAATATAGGTAAAGATGAGCGTATTACCTTTGTTAGCGGTTATAGTAAATGACCCGTCTTTTGCAGTACTGGTAGCGGATGAAGCTCCGTTTACCGTAACTGTAACACCCGCCAACGGTACATTTTCCTCGCTGAATACAGTACCTGTAACAGTTCTGTTCTGCGCATCACAATAGAACGGAAGCAACGCAAACACAACGACCAGTAAGGTAACCAGTTGAGTTAGTTTTCTCATTTTCTCATATTTAAATTAAAAAATTACAAAACAGTTATTCCTGCCTTCACATAAGGTTGCAACAATGCATCTGTTGGATCTAATTCCGTAACCAGATAGTCAATCCGCTTCAATTCACATACCTGTAACGCCTCAAAAGAATTCAGCTTTTCTGCAATCGTCAGACAAACCGTTTTGGCTGACGAGGCAATCATCGTTCTCTTTAGCTCCACCACCTCCCAGTCACTATCCGTTAT
>DASVMC010000453.1:0-2759 GCA_036384555.1 Niabella sp.
GAGAATAATCCTAATCATTAAATCGTGCTCTTATGATAAAGAATTTAACTGTATACCTACCTGCATTGCTTGCTGCTGTTTTTCTTTTTACTTCCTGCAAGTATGATAATTATGACCCGCCGCAGATCGCATTCTCAGGACAACTGCTGTATAACGGTAAGCCTTTTATGTTTGACGGAAGGGGGGACGGAGACCTTTCAAAGATTATACAACTTTCCCAGTACGGGTTTGGTAAAAGCGGAAACCCCATTACAGCATACGTAAACGAACAGGGCCGGTTTAATCAACTGCTGTTCCCGGGTGATTATCATATCACCATAAAGAATACCCCTTATCCTTTTACTTTTCCGGACTGGCCGCGCAATGCCGGCAACCAGTATGATACCCTGCACGTCAATATCAACCGGAACTATAATATAGACATTAATGTAGTGCCGTATTTTGAAGTTACAGATGTTACCAGCAAGGTATTCGGAACCGACCTGATCATTACCTTCAGGATAAATAAAATAAAAGAGGGCGCTACCCTGGTAAAAGCAAGGGCTTTTGCCAATACCGCAGAACTGGTGAACAGCGGTGTACGTATGAGTGCTGAGCAAAGCTTAACAAATGTGGATATTACACAGCCCGTACAGATAAAATTAAGCCTGATTGACTACCGGAATAAGTTCGTAAATAATTTCCGCGATTATATGTATTTCAGGGTGGCCCTGGAAACGACTGTTTCAACTGCGTATTTTCTTTGGTCAGATACGTATGAAGCAACCGGTTTGCCGGTTCAGTTTAATGATGTTACCGCCACGTATCTGAAAAACTATCAACAGTCATTTACAGTAGGAGACCCGCTGCCGGTAGATCCGGGAAGAAGATTCGTTCTGCCGGACTGGCTATATACTCCGGGAATGCAGAATTCTATGTTTGACGGTTGGAGCGACCGGCGTTTTATGTCGGCAGAGAACTGGGGCGGACCGGCATTGACGGGTGCAGTCTGGCAGGCACCTACGTTGCCCGCAGGCAAATATGTGCTGGTAGCAACCCGGGGATGGAATAACGGGGACCTGCACGGAGGAGCCAACCGTGCCTATGTTGCAATCGCCACCGGCGCTGCGCTGAGCTGGAATAGTAGTACTATACTGCAAAAAGCAGATTGCTCTTTAGCAGGTAATACAACAGCGGTTACTGTGCCTTTTGAACTGACTGCCGAATCACAGGTAAGCATAGGCTATATGGTCAACTTCCCGACAGGAGAAACCAATGCCCTTTCTTTTATTTCCTGGAAACTAATCAAAGCGGACTAAAATACTATTTGATGATAAAACAGCTCTTTCGTATCGGAATTATAGTGTGTTCCCTGTGCCGGACCGTTCAGGCGCAGGAACCGGTTACCGCTTATATGCCTACACCCTGGACCAGCCGGGTCGATAAAACACTACCGTTGAATGACTATCCGCGGCCATCAATGGTCCGGGATAACTGGCGCAACCTGAATGGCCGCTGGCAATATGCTATCAGGGAAAAGCAAATGGGCATCCCCGCAGAATGGGATGGTGAAATTGTAGTTCCCTTTCCTGTAGAGTCCTATCTGTCGGAAGTACAGCAGCGCATCAGTGATAAAAAAAGAATATGGTATAGAAGAATGGTGCAGGTAGACAGGCTTCCAAAAAATAAAAGGACCTTGCTGCATATTGGCGCGTCAGACTGGGAAACGACCCTTTTTATAAACGGCGTGGCTGTTTTATCCCACAGGGGAGGATATACACCCATAAGTGCCGATATAACTGCCTATTTAAAAACCGGCAATAACAGTATTGTGATAAGCGTGGCGGACCCTACGGATGCAGGCGAGCAGGCCCGTGGCAAACAGGTATCCAGGCCGGGAGGTATTTATTATACTTCGGTAACCGGTATCTGGCAAACAGTATGGCTGGAGCAGGTTCCTGTAACCTATATCCGGAGCTACAAGGTTATAACGGATATAGATCAGCAACAGCTGACCATCCGGCCGGAAACAGCGCAGCGGCAGCCGGGCGACCGGTATGTGCTGTCTGTGTTTGATCAGGGCCGGCTGCTGGTAAAAAAAGAATACGCTACAGACGGACCGCTTGTTGCTGCTGTTCCATCTGTTGTTTTATGGTCGCCGGAACAACCGCATTTGTATGACTTCCGGCTGGCGATTACCCGCCTGGGCGATACGGTTGATCAGGTGAGCGGATATTTTGGGATGCGCAAAGTAGAAGTAAAAAAAGATGAAAAAGGGATCAGCCGGCTGTTTTTAAACAACAAACCCCTGTTCATGTATGGCCCTCTGGATCAGGGCTATTGGCCGGATGGCATTTACACAGCACCAACCGATGAAGCGTTGCTGAGCGATATTGAGCGCATGAAAGCGATGGGCTTTAATATGGTGCGCAAACACGTAAAGGTGGAGCCGGAGCGGTGGTATTACTATTGCGACAAACTGGGTCTGATGGTATGGCAGGATATGCCAAGCGGGTATCAGGAAATAGTTCCGGTAAAGGATCATGATCATTCTGTAGAAGGCAGCTGGCTGGCAGAACAATACAAAGACCTTACCCGGAATAAAACTTCTGAAGAGGCGTTCCGGCAGGAGTGGAAAGCAATTATAAATACACTTGAAAATCACCCGGCTATTGTTGTTTGGGTACCCTTTAATGAAAGCTGGGGGCAATTTAAGACCAACGAAATACTGCGCTGGACAAAACAACTGGACCCTTCACGGGTGGTAGATGGGCCCAGCG
>DASVMC010000454.1:0-2262 GCA_036384555.1 Niabella sp.
TTGAGCAGCTGTCTGGTGCAATTAGCCAGGAAGATGCCGTTTACCTGGAGGATGTTTTGAAAAACGATACTGCAGCCCGTGATCTTTGGACACAATTGGATCAGAAGGGGCAGCAAATAGGAATGAGCCGGTTCTTAGACCAGCTAAACCCTCAGCAGGAACTGGATCGCTTAAAAAGCCGGATCAACCCGGGAAATGCTATGTTACCCGCGAAAAATAAAATCTATAAATGGATTTCAGTAGCGGCACTGTTCTTAATCATTGCAGGAAGTGCCTTTTGGCTCTTTTATAAGAACGGCCGGAAAATAACAAATGCGCAATCCATAGCCACGCTTGTTGAAAAGAACAAAAATGCGATACAGCTCCGAATGGCATCGGGCGAATCTATTGATCTGAAAACCGGCCAGCCACAGAAGGAGCTGGTTGTGAATGGTACCGTGCTGAATATAGATAAAGACCGCCTTCAGTTTCAGTCGGGGGATACAGCTACCAACCTGCTGATGATCCCACAGGGCCAGCAATACAGCCTTACGCTGTCGGATGGAACTGAAGTGACCCTTAACGCAGATTCCCGTCTCCGGTTTCCCTTTCACTTTTATGGTCAGACCCGTGAAGTCTATCTTCAGGGGGAAGCCTTTTTTAAAGTGGCCAAAGACAGTAAACATCCTTTCATTGTTCATACGCCGCTTACAAAAGTGCAGGTAGTCGGTACGCAGTTCAATATCAATACCTATAAAGCAGGAAAAGTGGCAACCTCTTTGCTTGAAGGAAAAGTGATTACCGGCTTTCCGGGAGGCGCCGACCGGGTACTGTTACCTGGTCATGCTGCTGTTTACGAAGGCGGCACCAATTTTCAAATTGAGGATATCGATCCGGATGATGTAACAGGTTGGATGAAAGGGATCGTCTACTTTCATGACATGCCCTTCCACGACCTGCTTGCGCTCATCTCCCGGTCTTATGGTATTACAGCATCGCTGGATAATGCAGCGCTCGCCAACCGGTCGGTTTCGGGAGTCTTAGACCGGGGTAATCTGCCGGAATTACTGGAAGATCTTAAAACTACCCTGGGGATCAAGTTTTATTACTCGGGCAAAACCCTGCATATTCTCTGATCACACCGGTCCGGAACATCAGGTGTCGGGAAAGCATTTTTGCATTCGCCGTTCTGAATCCGCATACTTCCCGCCGGTTACTCTTGCTGAATGAACTGCTGTCAGGAGCAGCTTCTTTTTCAGTCAGCAGATACTTACCGGGCCTGGGTCTTGGTTTATATTCGCACTAATCACTTGTAAGCGGTCCTTTTAATAAACAGCGGTTTATTATTACATGCCGCATTCCATCATTCACCCGGATTTTAAAAAAATTGTATTTAACAAGGTGAATAGTGGTCACAAATGATTATTAAAGTCCAACAGATAAAGATTGTAACAATGATTGCAGGATTGCTGGCAATGATTGCCGCATCAGCTTGCGGTAAAAAAGAAGTTTCAGGAACCGGTAAGAAAAATGAGGTAATACAGGTACACCATTTTTATGTGGCAGAAGAGGGCGCCGATGTGGCTGACGGATCAATAAGAACACCCTGGAGAACTATTAATAGTGCCTTGTCTAAAATAAGGGCAGGCGATACAGTGATAGTAAGAGGAGGAACCTATTCCGAAAAAATAACTTTTCCCAGGTCCGGATTGCCCGGTAAACCGGTAGTGCTTATTGCATATCCCGGCGAGCGGCCGCTGATTGATGGCAGCAACCTTACAGTCAATGGATGGGAGGCCCTGGTTACGTTTACCAATGCCCGGTACATAGAGATGAACGGCTTTGACATTGCTAACTTCAAAACATCAGTAAAAGGAGCTGACCCGGAAGGAATCCGGATTGATGGCAATGCTAAGGGAATCAGCATCAGGAACTGTGCTATTTACCAGATACAAAACGAGGCTTCTCTGGAAAACTGGCGGAGCGCGCATGCCATTTTGGTGTTAGGTAATGGTACCGCAGCCATTACCGGTATTGAAATTACCGGCTGTACAGTACATGATACAAAAACCGGTACCAGCGAAAATATTACCCTTGCCGGTAATCTGGACGGGTTTAAAGTTACCCGCAACAAAGTATATAATACAGAGAATATCGGCATCATCATTGCTGATGGTGGCGGATTGTATCCTAAGGGGGATCCTGCTACCAATTTTGCGCGCAACGGCGTAGTAAGTGATAATATATTGTACAACGTAAGCATGGCCAACAGCGTGGATATTT
>DASVMC010000455.1:0-8396 GCA_036384555.1 Niabella sp.
ATGCAAAGGTGGCGCATGATTTTGCCAACGCACCGCAACGCGGCCTAATGACCTATGTAAATCAGGTATTTAAAAATTTCTTTGGAGCAAAACCTTACTCGTTCAAGATAAAACTGACGGACAAACAATTTGAAACCGGCGCTTATTTCATCAGCATTGCCAACAGCAACCAGTTTGGTAATCACTTTACCATTGCTCCCAAAGCCAGCCTGAACGACGGTTTGCTGGACATTGTCATTGTAACGGAGCAATCTAAAATGGCAATGCTTTATAATACGTTGATACAAGTAGGAGGCATGAATAAAATACAGACCGTTGAAGCTGTTCAAAAAAAGCGCGGTATTATTTATTTTCAGACACCTGCCATACGCATCAGTAACCGGGATGATGCTCCGATGCACATTGACGGAGAGCCGGTGGCAACAGAAAAAAAGCTGCACATTGAAATTGAAAAAAGTTGCTTTAATTTGCTTTCAGATTATTCGTGAAAAAGCAACAGATAAAAAGGCCCCGTTTGATAGTTTCCTTTCAGCAGGAACTGCTGGAAGCAGGTTGTGATGAAGCCGGTCGTGGTTGTTATGCCGGCCCCGTGTTTGCCGCAGCGGTAATTTTACCTCCGCGTTTCCGCCATCCTTTACTGAATGACAGCAAACTGTTGCAGCCCCAGGTACGTTTTGCGCTAAGGACCTATATTGAAGCCCATGCTCTGGCCTTTGCAGTGGCCCAGGTAAGCGTAGAAGAAATTGACGCCATCAATATCCTCAAAGCCTCTCAAAAGGCAATGCATCTGGCACTGGCCAGTCTTAAGCTGACACCAGAGTTCATTGCCGTAGACGGCAATTATTTCCTGACCTATGAAACAATTCCGCATGCCTGTATTGTTAAAGGAGATGGAAAATTTTCAAATATTGCGGCTGCAAGCATCCTGGCCAAGACTTACAGGGATGAATACATGCAACGGATTCACTCAGAATTCCCTCACTATAACTGGGCATCCAATAAAGGATATGGCACCCAGGAACACAGAGATGCTATTAAAGAAAAGGGCATCTGTATACATCATAGAAAAAGTTTTAACATTTTACCGGTTCAGGTTGTGTTATCTGAATGATCAGTGGCATTGATTTTGACTGGTATTCATTAAGTAAAAAATCCGTTAATATGAAAAGAGCATTTCTTCTGGTATTATTCGCCATCTTTGGCGCTATTGCTTCCGGTTATGCGCAGCCCCGTCCGCCGAGACCACCGCACCCGCCGAAGCCACCGCATCATTCTCATTATAAAAAAGGCAAACGGCACCATCATGTGGCTCATTACAGGCACAGAAGGCCGGCACATCCGCACAGGCCGTCAAGACCCCCACATCCGCCGCTGCCACCGCATCCACCCTTACCTCCACATCCCTGATAAATACCAAAATGTAGGTATGTCTGAATAGCAATTTCATGCTTAAATTTGAACTTCTATTCAGACATTTCTTTTAAACAAAAAATGATTTATGAAAAAAATATTCTTTTTACTGGCAATTTCAGTTGCTTTATGCGCTGGCCCTGCTTTTGCGCAAAGCTCAAAAAAGACCGATGCCGATAAAAAATCCGAAGCAAAAACAACAACTGCCGAGGATACTGATAAACCCACAGCTACGGAAGAGCGTCATGCCCGGGAAAAAGCCTACTGGAAAAAAGTAGGGAATGATCAGAAAGAATTCTGGAAAGGGGAGCATGAAAGACATGTAAAGGGAGAAGGACCCAGGAAGCCGCCGCCGCCACCTAATCCCTTCAAAAGAAAAAAGAAGGCAGATTCAGAGGAAGCCGCAGCAACTTCAAACGGAGCCGAGGCCAACAGCGACAATAAAGGCAGTGTTGAGGAAGAGCGTAGTGGCCCCAGAAAACCACCGCCTCCACCCAACCCGTTCAAAAAGAAAAAGAAAAAAGATGCGGAAAAGGACGCAACAACTACTGATTCAGGATCAAAATAAACAACAAAAAATATCCAAAAGCACCGGGAGTACCCCGGTGCTTTTTTTATCTTTATTCCATGAAATCATTCTGCATCTTCCTTGTTCTTTTTACACTTCTGGTGCCTGCAGCCTGTTTTGCGCAAACGGCTCAGCAACCCAACATTATAGTCATCATTTCTGATGATCATGCCTATCAGACGATCAGTGCTTATGGGAGTGCATTAACCCAAACGCCGGGTATTGACCGGCTCGCAAAAGAAGGCGCTTTGTTCACTAATGCCTATGTTACCAACTCGCTCTGCGGACCCAGCAGGGCCACTTTCCTTTCGGGCAAGTACAGCCATATGAACGGCTTTAAAGACAATGATCATTCTACTTTTGATTTCAATCAGGATATTTTTGTAAAACGCCTTCAGACAGCCGGGTACCAGACCGCCTGGATTGGCAAAATGCACCTGGGAGAGAATACCCCGCAGGGCTTCGATTATTATAACATTCTCCCGGACCAGGGCGACTATTACAACCCGGACTTTATTTCAACAGGAGGCATCCGTACCCGCCATGAAGGGTACGTAACCAATATTATCACGGAGCTTTCCGAAAACTGGCTTGATCACAGGGATCCGTCAAAACCTTTTTGCCTGGTGGTTGGGCATAAGGCCACACACCGCACCTGGATGCCGGACCTGCAGGATCTTGGAGCTTTTGATGAGCGCACCTTTCCCCTGCCGGCTACTTTTTATGACAACTATGCCACCCGTAAGGCCGCACAGCAGCAGGATATGACGATTGACAAAACAATGCAAATGGACTATGATCTGAAATTATTTCCCTCCAGGGAAGCCGAAAGTAAAATGGGGGCTATTCAGCGCATGACACCGGAACAAAGAGCGAAATGGGATGCTTATTATGACCGGATCAAAAAGGATTTTGATGCCCGGAAATTAACCGGTGACGCGCTTGTTCAATGGAAATATCAACGATATATAAAAGACTATTTAGCTACGGCAAAGTCGCTGGACCGGAACATTAACGCATTGCTGAGCTATCTTGACGATCATGATCTTTCAAAAAATACGATTGTCATTTACATGTCGGATCAGGGATTTTACATGGGCGAACATGGGTGGTTTGATAAACGGTGGATGTATGAAGAATCCTTCAGAACGCCGATGGTAATGCGTTACCCCGGCGTTATTAAACCGGGCACAACAGTTAATGACAATATCATGAACCTTGACCTGGCACCGACCCTGTTACAGGCCGGCAAGGCAACAATACCGGCAGCTATGCAGGGAACGTCTTTTTTGCCCCTGCTAAAAGGACAGACCTACACCCCACGGAAAGCAATGTATTATCATTATTATGAGAATACCGTGCACCATGTTTCTCCTCAGTTTGGAATAAAAACCGGCCGGTATAAACTGATCCGTTATTATGAGCGAGTGGAAGCCTGGGAGCTTTTTGACCTGGAAAAAGACCCGCAGGAACTCAAAAACGTCTATTCGGATAAACAATATACAAAAGTGGTTACCGGTTTAAAAAGCCAGCTGCTGCAACTGATAGAGCAGTATAAAGATGAGGATGCAAAAAAGATATTCCTGAGCGCAGCAATTAAGAATTGAGTGTTGAGTGATCCGCTTTTTTGATGCCGGATGCTTAATGTTGGATACTCTATGCTGGATCAAGCATCCCATATTCCGGAACCAACCTCAGGCCTCAGATGTCAAACAGCATAAATCTCAGATCAGGCAGGGGTATTCCTCCTGTCAAGCCCCCATATCAGCTTGGTTTGAAGGGTATGTAAGAAGTTATTTTCTCCCAGGCGGATAAGCGAAATGGTAAAGCGTTCCTTTCGGACCGCCAGTGATACGTTTTTGGTAACAATTTCCTTCCTGGAATCCAGGGCGCAGATGATATCATCGGCCCGGCTTTCTATTTCAAAAGAAATGATGCTGTTATCATTAACCACCAAAGATCTCATATTCAGGTGATGCGGCGCAACAGGTGTAATGACAAAATTACCGGAATCGGGAAAAACGATAGGGCCGCCGCAACTGAGGGAGTACCCGGTTGACCCAGTTGGTGTTGAAACCACCAATCCATCAGCCCAGTATACATTTAAAAATTCTCCGTTAATAAACGTATGTACCTTGATCATCGAGGCTGTATCTCTCTTATGGATCGCAAATTCTTTTAAGCCAAATGATTTATCTCCAAACATCGGGATATCCGCATCCAGGTGCACCAGTGTTCTTTGTTCGGTAACATATGTTCTGAAAGCCAGTGATCGTATCGCCAGCCTTAAATTGTCCCTCCCGATACTGGCCAAAAATCCGAGACGCCCCAAATTGATGCCCATAATAGCAATAGGCTTATCAGAAATGAGCGCTACTGTATCCAGCAATGTACCATCTCCACCCAAACTGATAATGCATTCCACATCCTTAGACAAATCAGCCGTTTCCTGAAAAACACCGGTATCTTCCGCAAGGGGAATATGTTCTTTTATTTCATCAAAAAAAGGCTTAAAAACAGTGATCTGCAGGTCATAATGCTGTACCTCGTTAAAAAATGTTTTCACATCTTCCAGCTTCAACTGGTCAATACCACGACTATAAACGGCAATTGTCATTTTAAAATATATCCTTCTTTTGTAAATATATACCGTTTTGCCCTAAATGATTATAGGAAAACTCCACCTTTAAGGTAAAATCATAAGCGGTTAAAATGTCGAACCCGACACCATAACCAACCAGGAAACGATTGGATAACCGGTTGGTAGGGCCCGGATCAGGGTCATATGCATATCCGGCATTGGCAAATACTTTACCATAGATCTTTAAAGGAATCGGGATGGGGGAGAACCATTTCGTTCTCGGAACACTAAAACTGAAATTGGTCAGCTTCGTAGCTAAAGTGGCATTCACAATTCCACCTGCCACACCATCCATCACATAATATTCATACCCGTGTAAAAACATATCCCCGTACCCCAAAAGCTGTTTATTGTAGTAAGGCTGTTTAAAAGGTGCTTTTATAGTTCCCGAAGCGCCCAAGCTATAAAAAGACTGTTTTCCCAGTTGCCAGTAGCCTACTCCTTTAGCGGTTAGCTGCCAAACATTCATATCACGGTTAAATCCCTGCTTTGATGCAAAGAGCTCTCCGGCGTAACCCCGCGTAGGATAGGCATTATAATCCAGGTTCTGGTATCTTAACCTGTAATAAATAAGTCCGTATTTCAGGAAATGCTGCGGGTCAGTAAGAAATTGCGGATTTAAAGCAAACACGGTATCACCAAAACGCACGGACTGGTAACCGACACCGAAATAGTGAGTGGTGTAAAATTTCTTCCGGTAGGTGAATTCAAGATTCGCATTAAAAAAATTCCTGAGATAATCATTGGTTTTCACAAATTGCTGCTGATCATCAATTGTGTTGTACATTACCTCATGGTTCTTACCCAGGTTTACCTGAAAGTTCATGCCCCACTTCATTCCTTTATCAATATAAGGACGCTGGTAGCCCAGTGATAACTGTTTGGTATACCCGGTTATAAAATAAAATCTTATTTTATCATTGTTACCTGTTACGTTATCATACAGGAGCTTCAGCCCGTAATCAATCCTGGAAACGCTTGCTCCTTTCTGGAACAGCCATTGGTTCAGGTTTCGGTCAACCGGTTTAAAATAGGGAAATGGCCAGATATACCAGCGCTCTTTTACAGAGATCTTGATATCAATAAAAGGAGGATCAAATTGAAGAACCGACAGGCTTACTGTATGAAATAAGCTCAGGTTCATTAACTGTGTCTTACCGATATTCAGCAGTGTGGGAATTTCTTTTATCAAAATAGAATCGCCTTCTTTAAAAGGCAATTCCCTGAGCATGATATTCTCTTTTGTTTTTTTATTGCCTTCAAAAACAATATTGCGGATCACAAAAGGGCTGTCCAGGTTGTGTGGCAAACTATCCAGGTGATAATTATTGCCTCCGAAGGGCGACGCTTCATTTGCATTTTTTAAACCGGCTATAGTGGTATCTATCTGAGCATAAATACCGGAAAAACACCCTGATACCAAAAGGATAAAAAGCAGGAAACTATTTTTCAGGGTAAAGATTTTCACATTCGGATAAATTGTGTAACGTCTATATGCTTAAATAATTCATCAGGTTCTCGTAGTTCTCTTTCAGCTCATTCGTGTACAACTCCTCCCCAAAATAATATTTCACCACATAATCGTAGCGCTGAAAGCTAGCCACTATATCCGATACTTCCAATTTATTTATACGAACGGTTACTTCAAGAATATCTTTTTCGCGAATGGGTCTTGTATTCAATTGTGTAATCTGAGCGTCGTTGGCTTCTACAATTTTTATGATCTCAGAAAAGGAATATTGCCGGGATTCCGTTTCCAGCACAATCAGCGCACCGGGTTCCTGCAATTGTAAAAAATCAGATACATAACCTGCTAATGCACTGGCTTCTACAGCACCGGTAAAATTGTTTTCCCTGTCTGTGATGGGCACAACGGATAAGTGATGCATATTTGCAATTGCAAAAGCCCTTAAAAAATGATCGTCTTCCTTTACAGAAAACATACCTGGCGGATTGGGTAATTCTGAAAGCGCCAGCTCATCATCCACCTCCAGCAACGCACTTTCATTGATCAGGCCTGCAAATTTTCCTCCGTCAATTACCGGCAGATCCTCTACATGATGCTCCTGCATCAGGTTCAATACCTGATAAACCCTGTCCGACAATTTTAATTGCGGCAATGCTTCAAAAGACAAATCTCTAACTAACATAGCACTCCGTTTATAAATAAGACGCTATTTACGAGATCTTTGTTACAACAGCGCCCTGCCTTTGGAGGAAATTTAGTAAAATTTTATTGAACTCGTCCGGAACCTCCATCATGGGAGCGTGGCCACAGTTATCAATAAAATGCAATTCACTGTTAGGTAGCAATTTTTTAAACTCTTCAGCAACGAAGGGTGGTGTAATATTGTCGTTCTTTCCCCAGATCAGTAAAGACGGGATCGTAATTTTGCCTAATTCATCTTCCAGGTTATTGCGGATAGCACTTTTGGCCAATGCAATAATCTTGATCACCTTCAACCGGTTATTGGTTATTTCAAACACTTCATCAACCAGCTCCTCGGTAGCCATCGCAGGATCAAAGAAGGTATATTCCGTTTTCTTTTTTATATATTCACGGTTGCCCCTTTTAGGGTAGCTATCGCCCATTCCGTTTTCAAAAAGGCCGGAACTTCCCGTAAGGATCATCGTTTTCACCTGGCCGGGCTCATTACGTAACAGATAAACCAGCCCTACATGGCCTCCAAGGGAATTGCCCAGTAAATGGATATCCTCATAACCCCGGGCTTCAATAAATTTGTTTACGTATTTGGCCAGGCCGCTTACACTGGTGTTCAAAATATCCATATCCAGCAGCGGAAGCATAGGCACCACTACTTTCATGTAGTTTTTAAAGTAATCAATAAGGTCTCCGAAGTTACTTAAAGCTCCAAACAGCCCGTGTAACAAAACAAGCGTTTGCCCCTCGCCTTCTTCAATAAACCTGAACTTATCGTGCTGTTTTATTTCGTACTTCATTCGTTATATTATAACAATATGCCGCTAATATATTGATTTTAATAATCCACCAAAACGTTTATTTTTATAAAAGTATTAAATTCTGAAAAAAAGCGTAAAGAAAAAAGCGGTTACACTATTAATTTTTATTTAACAGAATTTTCGAAGAACCGTTCCAGTTGCTCAAACATGCCCCGGAAAGCGGGTATAAGCACCCCCAGGAGGTCAATAGCGCGTTTTCCAAATTGCTGTGTAAATGCAAAGGTTGCTGATTTGGTCCGGATACTATCCGGCAGCAGGTTAAGTTGATTCATATAAAACAGGAAAATGGAGTAGGCTGCCAGGTATAGCATGGCAAAGAGCACAATTCCCCCCAACCTGTTTACCCAGCCCAGCATTACCTTTTCAAAGGCCGACTGAATAAGCTTTGCCAGCCATCTTACAATAAGGATGACCCCTATCAGTACAATGGCAAATGCAATAACCGGTAACCATTTATCCGAAATCTTTACAATGGCACCAATTTTACCGGCCACTACGGCCGAAAGCTTCATGGCAGCGGCCAGGCCGATAATAAAAGCCAGGTAAGAAAAAGCCCCTACAATAAGCCCTTTATTATATCCTTTAAAAATAGCCAGACATAACAGAATACAAAAGATGAGATCAAGGATCATTTAAAAGCTGCTCATGAGGCTAATAATTCCTTTACAACAGCAGAAATGGCCTTCCCTTCTGCTTTTCCTGCCAGCTCCTTTGTGGCGGCTCCCATTACCTTCCCCATATCTGCGGGACCCGAAGCACCCGTTTGCTCAATAATTTTCCGGATGACCGGCTTTA
>DASVMC010000456.1:0-4217 GCA_036384555.1 Niabella sp.
TTGCTGCAATTGACTTTGTGCGGCCAAAACAGATAACTGGATGGGAACAAAATAATACGAATCAGGTACGGTGTTCACCTGTGTTCCGCTATAAGGGCAGATCAGCATATTGTATTTAAAATTAGCCTCTGTCAGCTGATAAGTAGCTGCAAGCCCCCTCGCCTGCGCCATCGGCATTTCTGTGCCGTCAGGATTGACAGCAATGGCTTCCAGGCCATGTTTGTAAACGCCGTTCAGCGCACTGAACATACGCCAGCGGCGAAGATCATTGAACCGGAATCCCTCAAAACAAAGCTCAACATTCCGCTCGTTCATAATAGCCTTCCTTATATCCGTCCTGCTGGTTGCCGTAATACCATAATGACTATTGGCGCCTGCCTGTATGCCTGCCCGCTGGCGGATCTGATATAAAATGTTGAGCGCGTCCTGGCTATGCCCTGTTTCATTAGCAGCTTCTGCATAATTCAGCATTACTTCTGCAAAACGCATTACATTATAGTTTTTGGCGTAATTGCCAGACAGCGGTTGTGTAAGACTCAGATCGCTGTTTTTTAATATAAAGAACCCGGTGTAGCTGTTGTTATTCGCCGCAACCGGCACGCCGGCATTAGGGTTGACGCCGTAGGCATCCAGCTTGTCTGCAATTCCTAAGGTGGTATATTGCCTGTACCCGGCAGGGGTACCAGCTACGGGGTATATATCAGCATTCCATACAATGGATTTAGCAAAACGGGGATCCCTGTTCTTCCAGTAATTCTGCATAAAAACAGCCTCGGTCTGGTGGTATGCTCCTGTTGGGTCATCGTATTGTTTCCCATCCAGCATAGGAAAAGCTTTTACCATTTCCCAGGTTGGGGAAGCCGCTGCCGTGTTTCTTTGCAGCGAGCCAGGCCGTACCGTGTTTTCCCAGCCAGCCACTTTAGCAGGCGATTGATTGATCACGCAAAAAACCACTTCTTTATTCCCTGCTGATAAGGCAACCTGGGAATAGTCGGAGATCAGCTGGTATCCCTGGCTGCTGAGTGTATTATAAGCCGCTACGTTTGCCGCATAGGCATCTGCCCAATAGGAATTATCCCAGGGGTTGGTGGGATTGAATTGAGGTGATGCTTTATATAATAATACTTTTGCTTTAAAAGCCAGACCAAAATTACGATCGATCCTGCCGTAATTGGCGTCGCCGGATACTATATGATCAGGTAACAGACCGATGGCCGAATCCAGATCCTGCGTCATATATTCGAAACATTCTTTGGTAGAATTGCGGGGCACATTCAAACTATCGGTTAAAGATTGAGCAGCTTTTAAATAAGGTACGCCGCCATAACTGGTTACCATCGGAAAATAACAATAGGCCCTTAAAAAATACAATTGCCCCAAAATAACATTCTTGGTTCCCTGTGAAAGCTGACCTCCTTTCACACTTGCTATCCCTTGATTTACCAAGCGAATTCTGATATAGGCATTGTTCGTGTTGTTGGTCCAAAGATTTATAGGCCCTGCAACGGTTGTAGTTATGGCATTAGGACCAAAAACGAGCCCGGATACCTGGTCGCCTAATTGATCGCTTCCTATACTATAATTTCCAAACACACTATACAGATTTGCCAGATAGGCGTTTGCCAGGTTAGAATCATTCCACACCTGTTCAGGGCTGTAGTTACTCAAATTAGGTTGATTCAGGGTCTTGGAGCAGTTTGAAAACAACAGAATGGTGCCGATCGTCAACCCTAAGAAAATATAGGAAAATTGCTTTTTCATCTTTACATTTTTACTTGTCATAAAATTTGTGCTGTTTTAGAACCTGATGTTCAATCCTGCGGTAAACGTTTTCATGATGGGATAAGAGTCATAGTTCTGCTGTTCCGGATCCTGGAACTCCTTCAGTTTGGAGAACGTTAAAAGGTTGGTTCCGTTTACAAACACCTGCACAGATAACATACCTGCCTTTTGTACCCATTGATACGGAAGACTATAGGCAATATTCAGATTTTTTAACCGGAGGTAGGCGCCGCTTCTCAGCCAGAAAGAGGAACCGACAGACCCGTCCGCATCCCAGTTATTGCCTGTCACCCTGGGATATATTGCATTCGGATTATCCGGCGTCCATACATCTTTTGCCCAGATAGGGTAGTAGAGCCTTGTTCCTCCACCCCGTTGGCGAATGCCCGCGCCGTCCTGGTTGCTGATCATTACGTCATACATTGCAACTCCCTGGAAGTGCGCATCTATCGTAAATCCGTTCCAGGGTGCATTCCCTCCAAAGCCATAATTGATCCGGGGTTTGCCATTATTGCTCAGCAGCACTACATCGTTACCGTCTATACGGTTATCAGGCGTGGAGGAATAACTTTGCCCTCTTATATCCTTATATAAAATAGCACCTAAATAAGGAACGCCATTCTTTCCTCCACTTGCATACGTATACCCCGATGCGATCAGCGCATTCAGCTGGTCCTGGGTACGGATCAATCCGTCTGCCTGGTATCCGAATATTCTGTCAGCCGGCTGTCCGATAGCATTCCGGAAACTTTGCGGGCCGCCGGGCAGGTATTGCGGATCCTGGTAAAACAATTCCCATTTGTCTATTGCAAAGCCCATATTGGCGTTAATGCCATAAGCAACTTTTCCGATTCTATCCTGCCATTGCAGGGAGTACTCCCAGCCATGAAATGCACGCTTAGCATAGTTGGTGGGCGCCAGCGTCTGACCATAAGTTGTAGGCAAAGTAATGCCGGGAGAACCATAAATGTTTTTCATGATATTACTAAACACATCAAATGTACCTGATAAGCGATTGCGCAATAGCGTGAAGTCGATCCCGAGGTTCCGGTTAATAGTGGTCGCCCAGGTAATATCAGGATTGGGAGTAGCAGTGGGGCCAATGCCGATATTGTAATTGTTCCCAAATACATAACCACCGTTGTTTTGATAATAGGTTTGAAACTGGAAGGGAGTTATCGGGTTATTACTCACATCATATAAGTTCCCGGTAGTACCATAAGAGCCCCGCAGCTTCAGATCATTGACCCAGGTGATATTTTGAAAGAAGGATTCTTTTGAAATTCTCCACGCCACTGAGCCCGATGGGAAAAAGCCCCACTGATGCCCGGGCGCAAATTCATAGCGGCCATCTTCCCGGAAGGAAAATTCTGCAATGTACCGGCTGGCAAAATCATAGTGTACCCTGCCGATCCAGGCCTGGGATGCCATTACGGTTTCACCTCCGTATCCGTTCCTTGCGCCGGATGCCTGGGAATAGGCAAAAAACTGGTCAATGGTGGTAACCGGCTGATTGGCAAGTGCAGTCGTATTATAATCTTTTCCCTCGGTTTGTTCAAATACGGCCATGGCATTGATACTGTGCTGTCCAAATTTCCGGTCATAATTCAGATACCAGTCCAACTGGTATTTCCAGCCTGTAGACATATACTCGGAAAGGAAAGGGTACTGGGCGAAGTTATTTAAGAGCGCTGTGTTAAAAGAAAATACCTGGGTTTGCGCAGGATTCGGCGGCGCTGGCAAATAATTGACAGGCTGGCCAGGAACAGTACCAAAATTATAACTCTTGGAAAAGTTAAGCCAGCTTTTTTGGAAGAAATCATTGGCTTCATAATTGCCGACAAACTTTGTGGAAAGCCCCTCAATAAACCGGTCCAGCTTGATATCCAATGTCAGCGTGGGATTGAATTGCCGGTCTCTTGCCCGGATATAGCGCTGGTTGCTTAATACAACGTCTGCTACGTTCCAGCCGCGCCAACCTCCGTAATCCGGTGCCGTTGGGTAGGGAGTAACTTCTCCGGGAGATGCCGGAGTGCCGTCCGCTGCCAGATAAGGAGGAATATAATGCGGCCAGTTAAAAGTGGTGCGGTAGAAGTCGGATACATTATAATTTTTTAAATCATCGCTACTGCTAAATGGCCAGTAAAACCGGTCGGTATTTTGTTGGAAAGCTGCCAGGTTTAAGTTTAATGAAATAGCATCGCTTAATTTTGCGGTTATATTGGAACGGAGGTTGAACTTCTTATAGCCCAGGTTCTGATACGATCCTTTTTCATCAGTATAGCTGATCATATTATAATAAGTGATCTTATCCGTTCCGCCATTTACGCTCAGCATGTATTTCTTATCGCTGGGGTTTCTCCATATCCAGTCGTTCAGGTTGTAAGAATGGTCTTTGAAATAATCTAAAGTAGCCTGGTTATTGGGCAATGCCG
>DASVMC010000457.1:0-4428 GCA_036384555.1 Niabella sp.
CTGCTGCAACTTTGGATCACCAATGGATACATGTAGATAGAGAAAAGGCCGAAAAAGAAGGTCCGTTTAAAACTACGATTGCACATGGCTATCTGACGTTATCATTAATCCCGTATTTATGGAAACAGATAGCCGATGTCCGCAATTTAAAAATGGAAATTAACTACGGGATAGAGAATTTTAGATTCGGTCAGCCCGTTTTGGTTGACAGCGAGGTTCAATTAAAAGCCAAACTTAAATCGATTGCAGATTTGAGAGGAATTACCAAAGTTGTGATAGAGGCAATCCTTACCATCAAAAATCAAACAAAACCAGCTTATATCGGTGACGTTGTATTTTTGTACCATTTTATCTAATATTTTTATTGGTGGAGGTCTTGATAAAATCTGAGCTCATTTTTTAAAATTCCGCCCTCCGGTTATACAAAAGTCTTCCACAACGCCCGGGGATTAAAAGCTGAATGAGGCGGCTATTATTATGAATACACATTCCAACAGATTACTAAAAGATATTACCCGTTTTTAAAACGTCCCTGCATAAGTAATCCAGAAAAAAATGGGATGAAGAATAGTAGTAACCTGGTAAAAGCTGGTTAACTATTATAAAGTACAGGCAAGATCAGGAAGGCAAATCAATTGAATTCGACTAAAAAAATAGAACCCGCTATGATAGCGGGTTCTAGGTAGTTTTTGCGGACCGGACGGGACTCGAACCAGCGACCTCCGCCGTGACAGGGCGGCATTCTAACCAACTGAACTACCGATCCTTATACCAATTTTCCGTTGGGAGTGCAAATATAGTAGTTGGATAATTGCCGGCAAAATTTTTAAACGCTTTTTTTTGTGTTTTTATAAAAAAGTACCCTGACATACAGGCTTTTAAATCCGTACGGACCTTTACCTGATAATTTTAAAGAACCGGCTCCACCTTGGTCCGTTCTCATAACTGAACCAGATCATGGCAGCTTTGCCAACTACGTGGTCTTCCGGTACAAAGCCCCAATAGCGGCTATCCTGCGATTTATGGCGGTTGTCCCCCATCATCCAGTAATAATCCATTTTAAAGGTGTATTTATTAGTTGCTACACCATTAATAACATAGGTACCATCAGGATTTTCAACAAGCGTGTTTTTTTCATACACCTGTATCGCCCTGCGGTATAGTGCAATATTCTGGGGACTTAGCGTAATGCTGGCGCCCTTCTTCGGGATCCAGATGGTTCCAAAATTATCCCGGTTCCATTTATAATGCAGTGTGTCAAAAGGAAAGATCTGCGGCTCAGCATATCCTGCCGGATACAACTCCTTGGTAATACTGTTAGGATCCACAACAGAAAGCTTTTTTAGAATATCCAGCTCCGGTAAAGACAGATTGATCTTGTAGGTGCCATTACCGGCTGCTGTAAAATCAGGATCACTGCTTTCCATATTGAGCCGGATATCCGATTCTTTCAGGAAATCTGCGTCAACCGCTACATTATTCTTGGTACGGAAATAATAAAAAGTAGCAGATGTAGGCGGTACAAATCCCGGCTGATTGTTAATATAAACGATCCCGTCAATGATCCTCAGAGAGTCGCCTGCAATACCAATACAACGTTTGATGTAATTATCGGTTTTATCAACAGGGTGAATAGCCAACGGCTGAAATTGCGGATCTTCCAGCACCTTATCCCTCCCAAATTGCCGCACCAGGTAATAGTATGGCACTGCAGATTGAAAGTCGGGGCGGTTTACAACCGTATCGCCTTCCGGAAAATTAAATACGACGCAATCGTTCCTTTTTACCGGTGAAGCAAACCAGCGGATATAAGGGAGCTGTAGAAGCGTGGTATAAGATTTCAGGGAACTTCCCGGAAGATAATTATGGACAAAGGGTACAGACAAAGGTGTATTGGGGATGCGCGGGCCATAGCTGAATTTGCTGACAAACAGGTAATCGTTGATCAGCAATGTCTTTTCCATAGAGCTGGAAGGGATTACATAAGCCTCAAAAATAAATACACGGATCAGCGTAGCAGCAACCACTGCAAAAATTGCCGCGTCAACCCATTCGCGCCAACCTGGTTTCTGATGTTTCTTTACGCCTTCCGGCCCAATGAACCGCGCATCTTTGTTCCTGGCAAGCCATGGAAAATAGAACGGGGCAAATAACGAAGCACACAGATGGTCCAAAAACGAAAACCGGCAAAAAACCTTTGCAAATTCAATGAAGATCCCCGGGGTTATAAACCAGCCCACCACCGGTATCAGCTGCCAGAAAACCCAATGTTTGGGCCTTTGAGCTATATCCTGCATTATCCAGGTATTATAAAACGGCACATAGGCTTTCCAGGAAGCCTGACCTGCTTTTTTAAACAAGGGAGCTAGACCAAAAGAAGGGAGAAATACTAAAAGGGTACTTATTAAGTAAATAACAAATAAATGGTGCAACGGCATCGATTCAAAAAATTTTAATCAGACAAATTTATTGCAAACAGCTTACAATATCACCTTTTATGGTTCAGAATTAACAATTGAAGACACTGAAAGCCAAAGAGGCTGCCCAAATATATGGAAACAGCCTCTTGCCATAACAAAAAATCTTTTATTTACGTCTTTTTGAAAGTATTTTTTTGCCCGGAGCGGTCTTGCTGCTGCCAGCAGCCGTTTTGTAGGTATCTGCTAATTTTACTGCTTCATAAGCGTTTACAATACCTCCGGTTACACAAAGATCTGATAAATGCACCTTTGCACCTGTACCGGGATTTGTGACCCATTCTGTTGGTTTCACTACTGATTGCTCAATGATCTCTTTTACCTGCAAAGCCGTAAGATCAGGATAATAACTCATTATAAGTGCCGCAACACCTGCTACAACAGGAGAAGCCATACTGGTACCCTGCTCATTACCATAACGGTTTCCAAGAGGTAATGTAGAGTATATCTTTACACCGGGAGCAAAGACGTCTACTTCTTTCTTGCCGTAATTTGAAAAACTGGCAACAATACCGCTTTGTTCATTGGGCCGCTGGCGCCAACAGTTATCCAGGTGGCCGGGCGTGTTTTATCCAGGTAATAGGCGGAAGGAAAATTATAAGTAGAATCATTATTCTGATTATCATTACCTGCAGCATGAACCAGCAAAACACCTTTGCTTACTGCATATTTTACAGCTTCATCTACCCATTTTTTTTCAGGTGAATACGATTTTCCAAAGCTCATGTTAATTACGCGGGCTCCATGATCAACAGCAAAGCGAATACCCAGAGCAATATCTTTATCATGTTCATCTCCATCCGGAACCGAACGTACACTCATCAGTTGTACATTATCGGTAATACCGTCCATCCCCTTTCCGTTATTCCTGGCTGCCCCGATAATTCCGGCAACGTGGGTACCGTGCATCGGCGCATCAGCATTAACAGTAAGATTATTATTACCGTAGTACCGGTCATTAATGTCTTTGTAATTATCTTTTACAACGCTGTCCCTGTAATCCTTTGGAGCCTGTTTCCGGTTATTGATCTTTTCAATATCATTGTCCATCTGGTCCAGCAGTTCCTTATTAGTGATCTCATTATTGTCGTTTGCGCTGCAAACACTTAACAGAAAGGATTTCGTATTGCTGGCATTAACGCTGGTAGGGTTGTAATTAACAAGATCCTTACAGCTATACACGTCCTTCTTCAGGTCAAACCGTATAGTTTCATCCCCCATCTTGATCAGCTTCATCGACCGTAAAATCAGATCATCCTGTGCGCCATCGTCTTTAAATACTTCAGCCTTTGCACGGGCCCACATCCTGTATTCCTCCCGGTCTGCTGCCGGCACCTGGTCTTCCGTCTTATTTTCATACTTGTCTTTTAAGCCCCAGTATACACGGGCTGCTTCATAAGAATCCTTTGTAACGTTTTCTTTTCCGTCCCTGCTGCCCAAAAAGCTCCAGCCATGTACATCGTCTATGTACCCATCTTTATCGTCATCAATCCCATTACCCGGAATTTCCTCTTTGTTGATCCACAAAACAGGTTGCAGATCTTCGTGCGTGGTGTCAATACCGGAATCAACAATGCCAACAATGACAGGCGTACTTTGCCGGTTCTTTGATTTAAGAAACTCGTAGGCTTTTTCCAGGCTGATTCCATAATAACCATCCGACTTAAGATCTTTCAGATGCCATCCTTCGGGAATAGTGCCTGTGGATTGCGCAAAGCCACTAAAAGCAGCTGCCAGGGCTAAAGTAGCCAACCCGGCACTCTTCAACAATTTCTTCATGTGTATTCTTATTGGGTTTTCTTTTATAAAAGACGCAAAAATAAAACTTCCTGATTTAAGATTATCTTAAAGAATATTTCCGGGCCTGTTTGCTTTTTAGCATACGATGCTACGGAAAATGCATCCGTTGCACTATTATTGTTTTTTTAACAATTTTAAACGTTAAAACGGA
>DASVMC010000458.1:0-4916 GCA_036384555.1 Niabella sp.
CGGAGCATTGATCTGGCTATTGAGTGATGCTTCAAAATTCGTGACAGGAACAGTAATAAATGTAGACGGCGGTTTCTCTGTATTCAGCGGTGTGTAAACGGGAAACTGGCGGAAGATTCAGTGTCCTTCGGGCTCTATATATGGAAATCCCCGGGGCACTATTTAGGGAAAAATAGTAAGGAACAGATAAGCCGCAAAAATAGTTAACAGCACCACTCCGTACAATACATTGGTCTTGCCCGTTACAAGGGACAGCATTACCGTAAAAATAGAAAGGATCAGCAGCACCGTTGAGGTCGTGTCAATGCCTAATAAAACGGGCGTGTGGCTGAATAAGGTATAAATGGCAACTGCCGGAATCGTAAGGCCGATGCTTGCCAGTGCCGAGCCCAGCGCAAGGTTCATGCTGGTTTGCAGTCGGTTTTTACGTGCAGCCTGTATCGCTGCAATACATTCAGGCAATAAAACCACCATTGCAATGATAATGCCTACCAGGGAATTGGGCGCTCCTATGGCAGCCACACCTGCTTCAATGAACGGAGAGAGCATTTTAGCTAACAATACGACAGCTCCCAGGCAGCTGATCAGTAACGCCAGGCTGACAACCGTTGTTTTGACGGAAGGAGGTACTGCATGTAATTCTTCCTCTTCACCCGTGTTGCCATTCTCATCTTTGGGTAAAAAATAATCCCGGTGACGAACTGATTGGATCATGATAAAGCTGGAGTAAATAATAAGACTTACCACGGCTGCAAAAATCAACTGGGGTTGGGTATACTGAGGTCCGGGATAGCTGGTTGTGTAATTGGGCAATACAAGCGTAAGCACCAGTATAGCCGTAAGCGCCACCAATGCTGATGTAGCAGCATGCTTGGTAATAAATTGTTCCCTGAATTTGGCACCACCGATGAGGATGCAGATGCCAACAATAAACGTAAGGATGATCATAATTGCCGCAAAAACAGTATCCCTTGCCAGTGCGACTGTTTTTTCTCCGCCTGAAGACATGAGGGATACGATCAGTGACACCTCAATTACCGTTACCGCCAGGGCAAGTATGATCGTACCAAAGGGTTCACCAACTCTGTGCGCCACAACTTCCGCATGATGCACCGCTGCAAGCACACCCGCAATCAGTACAAAGCAGAGAATAAGAACCGGGATGGTCCCTGTCATTCCTCCCATTGTAAAATAAGCGATCCAGGAAAGGATCGGCGCTATAATGGTCCATGTAGGCAGTGACAGGTTTAATTTCATAAAATTGATTTAGGTGGATATAACAGCCTTCCTGATTTTTACTAATTGTTGCAGCAACGGTTCCAGGTAGTCGAGCTTCAGCATATTGGCACCATCACTTTTGGCAACCGCAGGGTTAGGATGGGTTTCAATAAATAACCCGTCAGCGCCTGTAGCAATAGCAGCCCTGGCTATTGTGCCGATCAGCTCCGGGTTACCACCGGTTACTCCGCTGGTTTGGTTAGGCTGCTGCAGGCTATGGGTGCAATCCATTACCACGGGCGTTCCATGCTCCTTCATCCAGGGAATATTTCTGAAATCCACTACCAGATCCTGGTACCCAAATGTATTTCCCCGCTCTGTTAAAATAACCTGTTCATTGCCCGCCTCTCTTACCTTATCAGCTGCAAATTTCATAGAGGGGCCGCTGAGAAACTGTCCTTTTTTTATATTTACTACTTTACCTGTCCGGGCGGCTGCCTCCAGCAGATCGGTCTGCCTGCTCAGGAAAGCAGGTATTTGCAGCATATCCACATACCCCGCAGCTATAGCCGCTTCTTCATGTGCATGGATGTCACTTACAGTTGGAATGTGATACGTATCTTTTACCTGCTTTAAAAGCTGTAAAGCGGCAACATCACCAATTCCTGTAAAAGAATGAATGCTGGTCCTGTTTGCCTTTTTATAGGATGACTTGAACACATAAGGGATTCCCAGGTTTTTGCAGATGCCGGAAACTTTTTCTGCCACACTCATTACCAGCTCTTCTCCCTCTACCACACAGGGACCTGCTAACAGAAAAAAGGAATCCGGTTCATATTGCTGACCCTCAAAAAGGGTTTTTAAGAAATTTTGCATAGTTACAAACCTACATAAAAATTTCATGCAAAAGGACTAACACCGCCGGGCGGATCTGTAAGCCAGATGAGGTTGTTTGGGGCCGGCCGGATCGTTACAGGAAAATGTACCGTATTTGCGAAATAATCTTTATTTAAGAGGTGTCAGAATCCTGATTTACCGCCTACAATCGATTGCACATGCAATACGATCAGTAATTTATAAAGCTATATTTGCATTCTAAAAATCACAAAATGACGAAAGAGAAGATTCTGGTTATCGGAGCCTCGGGGCAAATTGGTGTAGAATTGACATTAGCGCTTCGCGAAATTTACGGGAACCATAATGTTGTAGCCTCAGATCTGAGGGAAGAAAATCCGCTGCTGAAAGGATCGGGGCCTTATGTGAGTATTGATGTGATGAATAAGGAAATGCTGCACGTGCAGGTGATCCGGCAAGGCATCACCCAGATTTATCTGCTGGCCGCTATTTTGTCTGCAACAGGAGAAAAGAACCCGGGCCTCGCCTGGCACCTGAATATGCAGGGACTTTTAAACGTACTGGACATTGCGCGTGAAGAAAATATCCATAAAATATACTGGCCCTCCTCCATTGCGGTTTTCGGGCCTACTTCTCCCAAGCAGCACTGCCCCCAGCAAACGATCATTGAACCAACAACTGTTTACGGCATCAGCAAATATGCAGGTGAGTTCTGGTGCAATTATTATCACCTGAAATACGGGGTGGATGTCAGGAGTATCCGGTATCCCGGGCTGATCTCTTACAAATCTGCACCGGGTGGGGGCACCACAGATTATGCCATAGAGATCTTTCATGATGCATTGGAGGAAAAACGTTATGTGAGCTTCCTGGAGCAGGATACTTACCTGCCCATGATGTACATGCCGGATGCTATTCGTGCAACAATTGAATTAATGGAGGCTCCTAAAGAGAAAATTTCTGTACGTACTTCGTATAATGTAGCGGGTATCAGTTTTTCACCAAAAGAGATCGCTGCTGAAATCAAAAAGCATATTCCCGATTTTGAAATTATTTACCAGCCGGATTACCGTCAGGAAATAGCCAGCAGCTGGCCCCAGAGTATTGAT
Organism: Niabella sp.; assembly: GCA_036384555.1. Lineage (GTDB taxonomy): Bacteria > Bacteroidota > Bacteroidia > Chitinophagales > Chitinophagaceae > Niabella. The sequence goes on from DASVMC010000458.1 coordinate 3,183, forward strand.
GATACGGTTGCCCGTAATGATTGGGGATGGAAGCATGAGTTTGACCTGTCCGCAATAACTGAAGATATGTTAAAGAATCTGCCTTCTGTTATGAAATAGCAGGAGCACCCAAAAAAGCCGCCCTGTTATAAGGCGGCTTTTTTTGGGTGTATAGCTGCTGTTTATACCGGCATTATTGCCACCAAAGCCGGGTACCCTTTGTATCTCCTCCGATTGCCTGCCCTGCGGTGGTATAGTTTGCCTTGTTTTTACTGGCTTCCTGCGTCGGATAAGTAAGACGATAGGGTACCATTTTTACAGTAGGGTCCAATGTGCCGTTGGGCGCCACAAACAGCGGGGAACCATCAAGATTTTTAAAATTAAGCCGATTCCGTTCAAACCAGGCCTGTAAACCCTGGTTGAATAAGGCCAGCCATTTTTGAGTGCCGATCACATTTACCCAGTTTCCCTGGTCATAGGGGATCTTTTTCAGATAGGCAGTAGCTACGGTATCTGCTACTCCCCAGAATTGCATACTGGCGAGTACGCCGTTTTCATAATAGGTTGCTGCAGGCTGCCCTACATTAAACCCTCTTGCTGCTGCCTCTGCCAGCGCAAAGCAAACTTCTGAATAAGACATAATGTATCCCGGGAAGGTAGGCCTGTAAACAGCACTTCCGGGGTAAGAAAAAGCTGAAAGATCTGAAATCTGATTACTGTTATAAGGTTTGCCGATAATTGTGTTGCTTGCAGAAGCAGGCCGTGCATATATAGGAAGCCTTGGGTCATCCGTTGCTTTCAAGAAGTCCACTACCGTTGCCGTTAAAAAGTAATCATTGGGTGTAAGCGTTCCGGACTGTTCATTAAAAGGGAACTGGTCAGGTACCGTAGCCGAATATTTAAAGTAGGCTTCCTCACTGCTGCTGCTGATAAGGCCTTCCTTGAAGGCGCTTTCAATAACCTGTTGTGCCTTGGCCGGTTCCGCTTTTACCATACGGATACCGATACGGAGCTTCAGGGAATTAGCTAATTTTTTCCATTTGGTTACATCCCCGTTGTAAATAACATCACCCGCTCCGAAACTTGGATTCGCTTCATTGAGCTGTGCAATCTGCTGATCAAGCCGGTTGAGCAGGCTATCGTAAATTGCCTTTGAGTCGTCATAAACGGGAGTGAGGTTATCCACCCCTTTTAACGCTGCTGAATAAGGAACATTGCCATAGGCATCAGTCAGCACCTGGTATACCCATACGCTGAGGATATTGGCGATGGCCACCTGGTTGGGATTGCCTGCTTCTGTGCTTAATCGTACTACTTCGTCCAGGTTTGACAGGGCGTTGGAATAAATGCCCCAGAACGTATTATTTGTGTTGGACTCATCCAGTAAATATTGGATCGCCTGTGTGCTTTGCGGCTGTGTATAGAACTGGGCATAGATCATGCCTACACGGCCATTGACGAAATTGTTATAAATAACATCTGATGCCGATTTCTCAGCGCCGGTTAACACATTCTCAGGATCAACGACTTCGGGCGTCACCGGGTTGGTGTTCATCCGTTCAAAGCCTTTGGTACATGATTGAAAAATGAGCGCGCAGATGCTTACAGCGATGAGGAATTTACAGGATATATATTTGTGGTACATAGTTGCTGCTGTTTTATGAAGTTAGAAGCCAAGATTTAAGTTAATGCCGTAGGAACGCAGAGAGGGAAGTGCACCTCCTTCCAGCCCCATGATATTGCTGTCTGAATTCA
>DASVMC010000459.1:0-2146 GCA_036384555.1 Niabella sp.
TTGCTGCAACAGGTCTGAACGGGAAATATCCTGAACGGCACATTTTTCTTCAATTGCCCTGCAGGCAGCAACGGCGCTGGCCTGCCCCAATTCCATAAAAGTAAATTCAATTCGTATTGCCCCATAAGCAACATGACTTGCGGAAGGGCATGCAGGCACCAGTAAGTTCACACATTCTTTTTTCCGGGGAACGATTGCTTCGTAAGGAATACCAAAAGGCTTCCACCAATCGCCTCCAAATACAAAACCTTCATTATAGGCAAACCCGTTCCTTACGATCCGTCTTACGCTGTGCAGATCCGGTGGCCAGTAGGCCATAGCAACAGGATGCGGAAGGGCCAGGTGACTGTCCTTGCGAATATGGTTTTCCGTTAGCACAAAGTCTGAGACCAGTCTTCTTCCATCCCTTACATAAAACATCCGCGGCCATCCGGCATTATCGGTAAATTCATCTGCCGCTAATCCCCAATGCTTCCATTCCTGCTGCAGGTCCCGATCCATATCCCCCACCTCCTTATCATTGGCTAAAAAATAAAACAAGCCCTGGGTAAACCGACGGTGTTCTTTTAAGATGGCTGCTTTATTTCTGTAAGCAGCCACGGGATACTGCTTGTTCATCCCGTAAAGATTATGGGACAGGTCATGCCAGGCACCCAGATCCGTTTTGCCGTTGGGAATAGCAGCCTGTGGTACATATAACTTCCCTCCCGCTTTCAGGTAACGGAGATAAATTTCGTAATCGCTGCGCCTGTATCCTGCCGGCATTGAAAACGGTATTTGCCGGGCTTTATCACGTGTAAGGCACATTCTGAAACAAAATGCCTGTATGTTTTCATCACCACTGCCCGGTGTTCCCAGTGAATCACTTTGCACGGTAGCAATAAGCCCGCTTTGCGGATCGCCCGGAACTTTATAAGGGTCCACCTGCACCGCAAACTGGGCATGATCCGTATTTTCACGGACACCGTTTTTTGTTTCGCCGTACTTTGCGTTCGGCTCCCGCCCAAATGTGGTTGAGACACCGGATGCTGCCATCAGGTCTCCTTCTGTTGTAGCATCAATAAAGACCTTCCCGTCCAGCACAAGATGGTTCTCAAAAAAGAGGCGTTCTATTTGATCCTGCACTTTCAGAACGCTCCTTTTTTCCTTTAAGCGCGCTTTCGTAAAAACGCGGATCGGGTATTCACGGATCCATTCATCAATTACCGCCTGTGCCGCATGGGGCTCAAAACGCCAGAGCTCCGGCAGCTTTGCTTTCTGGCGGAGCATTTCATCAAAGGCTGCTTCCCGGTGATAATATACCGCAATGCGACGATAAAATTCCAATGCCAGCCCGTTGACTGCTCCGCTATTCTGAAATTCAGGATGATTATCAATATCTGTTCCGCCTAACCCTTCCACATTCATTCCTCCGATATGTGCAGACGGATCTACCAATGCTACCGATTTTCCCAAGCGGGCAACCTGAATAGCTGCAATAAAACCTGCCGATCCGCCGCCATATACAACTACATCAAACTTTGTTGTATTCCCGTTTTGGCCATACCCCCTGTTGCTTCCCCACAAGGAAAAGCAACACAGCAGCACCATATAAACAAAACCACGCATTTTCATCTGGCTTTTAATATCCTTTATTTTGAACCAGCGCGGGGTTAATATCCATCTCCCGCTGAGGAATGGGAAACAGGTTATTAAACTCTTTTATAGCTGCATTCCTTGAAAAACTGTTTTCCTGCTGAACCGCCTTTATAAGGCTTCCTGTTCTGGTAAGATCAAACCACCGGTCACCTTCAAAGCAGAGCTCCCTTCTCCGCTCTGTTAGCACAGTATCTTTAAAAGCCTGGCGGCCCATTGCGCTAAGATCCTCCAAACCGGCACGGGCACGTACCTTGTTAATTGCCCGGAGCGCTTCGGCTGTTGTTCCATTATTCGCTTCATTCAGGGCTTCGGCATAAATCAGCAGGATATCTGAGTAGCGCAACAGCGGGAAGCTGGTTCCACCGGCACCGCCAACAGTGGAGGTAAGATCTGCCAGTTTCCAGAAAGAAACAGCATATGCCGGATCAGGATTGTCTGCCGAAAGCTGGACCGTAGCCCCTGTAGAAGGATTTTTGTAAGCTGTTAAAAAAGTGACTGCTTTCCGTTT
>DASVMC010000460.1:0-1954 GCA_036384555.1 Niabella sp.
TCCTGCACGGTTGCATATCGCCTGGCCCGCTTCAATTCAAGCTGATACACAGAATCAACAGATGTTGTGCGGGCATGCTCTTTTACTGTTTCCAGCACTTCTACAAACATTGGATGAATTACAAAACTATTATAATAGTCCCAATGATAATGAGGTCCATCTCCATAGGTGCCATCTCCTTTGTACCATTCCAGGTGCTTCTGAATGGCTGCCGCAACAGGCTCCTTTTTCTGATCACCATCAAATTTCAAAATAGCCGCTTCTACCATTGCGCTAAACAGCAGCCAGTTATTCTGTCCGGGTTTTATGACCCGGCTTGATTTTAATGCATCGATGACCTGTTTCCTGGTTTGAGGCGATAAGGGTTCCCATAATTGTTTTGGTGCTCTTAGCAATCCCTGTGCCATAAAAGCCGCATCCACCAGTGCTTGCGAACCGTTATTAAAATTTAAAAAATCCGCTGCCGAAGGATTAACAGCATTCTCCAGCGCTTTGCGGGCCAGTAGTATGTATTTTTTCCGGAGCTTTCCTTCAAAGGTATCATCGCTTCCCAGTTCCAGCCACGGTGCCATGCCCGCCAGTAATCTTCCAAATGCCTCCAGATGGCTGAATTGTGCCCGTCCCTTTCCATTACTTTCAACCGGCATATTTTTGTGCAGCGTATTCTGTGCCAGGTTGGTGAGTACCGGGTCTGCGATCTTACAAAGGGCCTGAACAAGATAGGCACGCTCCTTTTGTCCGTCGTCGGCAGGTATTCTTTGAGCTTTTACGGCAATTGTACTACAAAAAAGTAAACTGTATATCAGCAGCCGTCTTGCACTGCATACGGCGAAATCGTTTCTTTTTATCCGCATCTTTTAAATTTTAACAGCATCACTTTGAGGGCCATTGTAGAGTCCGGAATTGCAACATTGCAAGAAGACTTATCATTTTTTACAGCGATCCGCCTGCATCTTTGAGCCGCTTTAATGCTTCTATATAATAATAGTCAGCATAAGAAAGTGCCACGTCAATTTCTGCATTTCCGGGATGACTGCTGACGCTATGCATTAACAGAAACCCGCCATTCTGCCCCGGTGCAGCTTTATAGGCCGGCCCCGATAAGCTATTCAGTATTTCTTTTGCTGCTTTCCTATAGGTTACAGACAAAGATTTATTAGAATAACCAGCAAGTTCTATAAGCGCAGAAGCAATAACAGCTCCGGCCGAGGCATCTCGATCTGTATTAGGGATACCCGGCGCATTAAAATCCCAGTACGGAATTTTATCTTTAGGCAGGTTAGGATTGTTTAAAATAAATGCTGCAATCCGCTGTGCCTGCTGCAGGTATTTTGCGTCCTTTGTTTCCCGGTAGCACATGGTGAATCCGTACAACCCCCAGGCCTGTCCGCGTGCCCATGCAGATTCATCTGCTGCCCCCTGTGCGGTTTGTTTTTTGATAATAGCTCCGGACTTTGGATCATAAACCACCACATGATAGGAACTATAATCTTTGCGGAAATGATTTTTCAGGGTCGTATTCGCATGTTTTACTGCAATATCATAAAACTGCCTGTTCCCCGTCGCTTTCGCGGCCCAGAACAACAGCTCCAGGTTCATCATATTGTCGATGATCACACGGAATTCTGTTGAATCATTTATTTTGCCCCAGGAGCGGATACAGCCAACAGAAGGATTAAAGCGCTTTGAAAGCGAAGTTGCTGAATTAACAAGGATCTCTTTTACCGTTTCATCCGGTTTTATTTTATAGAGGTTCCCATAACTGCAATACATCATAAAACCCAGGTCATGAGTGCCGGTGTTATATTGTTCCGCATCCATCAGTTTCACCCGTCTCAGCCCCTCTTCCAGCGTCCAGGCATTTTTTGTTTCCTGATAAAGATAGAACAGCGTACCGGGATAGAATCCGGCAACCCAGTTACCGGGGCCGCAGGCTTTCACTTTCCCGTGGTCA
>DASVMC010000461.1:0-2886 GCA_036384555.1 Niabella sp.
GGAGGGGCCTACTATTTATAATGATGCATATGCTGTTGAACACAATAGCTGCACAGCAGTTTAAAATAGAACCGTGGGGTGCATTGCCGGATACAACCGGTTTTGCGGGTTCTTTTGCCGGCCTGATCGATAACCGGGTGGTTGTGGCGGGGGGCAGCAATTTTCCGGGGGGCGGAGCTCCCTGGTTAGGTTCTAAAAAATGGTGGTACGACCAGGTGTTTCTGTTTGACAACAAAAAGAGAGTATGGAAAAGGGTCGGAAAACTGCCCCTGCCCCTGGGTTACGGCGTCTCTGTTTCATTACCCGAAGGGTTGCTTTGTATAGGTGGCAGCAATGCGGAAGGGCATAGTGCCGGTGTATTATTGCTGCAGCTGAAAGAGGGCATATTGAAAACGGATACACTGCAGCCATTGCCTCTTCCGTTGGCCAATACCTGTGGTACGCTGGTGCAAAACAAGATTTATATAGCAGGAGGTATTACCGCTCCTGATGCAAAGACCACCACCCCGTTTTTTTATGAACTGGACCTTTCAAAAGGATTGCAGAATGCCCGGTGGAAAGAACTGCCTTCCTGGCCTGGTCCGCCGCGTATGTTGGCAGTAGCGGCTGCGGTTGGAACTACTTTTTATCTGTTGAGCGGCGCTCAGCTGGTAAACGGGCAAAGAGTGTATCTCCGTGACGGATATCGTTTTTCGGAGAGAACGGGATGGGTGAAAATTGCAGACCTTCCATTTCCGGTAGTGGCAGCCCCTTCGCCGCTGATGCACGATAAACAGCATCTTTTTCTCCTGGGAGGCGATGACGGGGAAAACGCCGGTAAGGATCTGCGCGAAGCGCATCCGGGGTTTAGTAAAAAAATGCTGGTATACGATTACCGTAAAAATACCTGGTCGGTGCAGAACAATACAAACGAAATAGTACCATTCATTGCGGTAACCACCACCGCGGTTTTATGGAACGGGCAATGGATAATTCCGGGCGGTGAAATAAAGCCCGGTATCCGCACGCCGCAGGTGTTGCGGGTTTCACAAAAAAGGACAATAACCGATCATGCAGCTGAAAGAAAAAAAATATTATAAATGGATCGTAGTAGCGCTGCTCTCGGTGGTGGCGCTGCTCAACTACCTGGATCGTCAGATGCTGTCTACGATGCAGCCTTCAATGGAAGCGGATATTGAAGCATTGAAAACGGCCACGAACTTTGGACGGCTGATGGCTGTTTTTCTTTGGGTATATGGGGTGATGTCTCCGTTTTCGGGAATGATTGCCGACCGGCTCAACCGCAAATGGCTGATTACCGGAAGCCTTTTTATCTGGTCGTTGGTAACGCTGCTGATGGGCTATGCAACCGGTTTTACAGAGTTGTATATTTTAAGGGCCATTATGGGTATCAGCGAAGCGCTTTATATTCCTGCAGCCCTGTCACTGATAGCCGATTATCATTCATCAAAAACGCGCTCACTGGCTGTAGGCATTCATATGATCGGTTTATACCTGGGTCAGGTTTTCGGGGGGTTTGGAGGCACGGTTGCCGCCCGGTTTTCGTGGCAAACCACTTTTCATTGGTTTGGCATCGCAGGGATCAGCTATGCCATTATCCTGATCCTGTTTTTAAAAGAATGCCGGCAGCCGGCAGCACCAGAGGAGCCGGCAGCAGAAGAAAAGCAAAAAGTATTTTCGGGATTAAAGGTGTTGTTCAGGAGCGTTGCATTTTGGATAATGCTCTTCTATTTTGCAGTGCCCAGTATACCTGGTTGGGCCATGAAGAATTGGTTACCCACCCTTTTTGCGGATTATCTGAAGATCGATATGAGCGTTGCAGGTCCCAAAGCGATCATAACCCTTGCCGCATCCTCATTCCTGGGAGTGATCATTGGAGGGCTGCTGTCCGATAAATGGGTGCAGCATAACCTGAGAGGAAGGGTGTACACAAGTGCCATTGGTATTTTTTTAACCATCCCGGCATTGTTCCTGCTGGCCTACGGGGTAAATGTGTATTACCTGCTGGCGGCGGCCTTCTGTTTCGGTTTTGGGTTCGGTATGTTCGATGCCAATAATATGCCGATCCTTTGTCAGTTTGTGGCTCCCCGTTACCGGGCCACCGGGTATGGGATTATGAACATGATGGGTGTATTTTCAGGAGCTGTTATTACGGATATCCTGGGTAAATCGGCCGATGCCGGTAACCTGAAAGGCGATTTTGCAGTGCTTGCTTTAATTGTACTGGACATGCTGATCGTGCAGCTGGTGGCCTTAAATCCTAAAACGGCAGATTACAGGAGTGAAGGGTAACATTTGATCTTTTATGATTTTCAGCACCGGGGGCGTATAAACCGGTCGGGCAGCCTCCTGGTAAAAGGTCTTTCATGGCGGATGTGCTTTACACAGCATTCATCGACAAAACCGGCCCTTCGTCTACAGATATGAAGGAATACAGGCTGCGGAGCTTAACTTGCAGTAAAAAGCTGATTGATCATCAAATACCCGATACTAAAACAATTGTTCTATTGGTTGCTTTCATTCAGTTTACTGGTGTTTATTTACAGTACTGCATACGGAAGCTATCATTTGGGCGTACCGGTGATCTTAATGCTCCTGCCGGTGCACATGCTTTATTTTTATATCATATCCGGATGGATCATACCCCGGTTTTACTTCCGGTCTCATTATATTCAGACTTTTTTACTGGTATTGCTGGCGATGGTGCTGACTGCTGTTTTGTACCGGGTTGTGGAAGTGTTTATTACAGACCCTTATATTTTCCGGTTTTACAAATCAAAAGACCCTGGTTTTACCTGGAGCAAGCTAAACCTGTCAACAGGAGAACAATTGGCATCCCCTGTTGACTTTGTCAATGCGGTTGAACGCAGTAACACGGTTGTTTGG
>DASVMC010000462.1:0-1988 GCA_036384555.1 Niabella sp.
TATATCAAATACGACCATATTACTCCGGGAATGGAAGCCGTTACAAAGATCCGTTATAAAGACAGCGGCACGCTTTCCAATTTATACCCCGAGGATAATGCGGTCAAAGTCGCTTTCTACCAGAATGCCAAAGGAATCGCACCGGGCCAGAGTGCTGTATTCTATGAAGGCGATGATGTTATCGGCGGAGGTATTATCCGATCCGGTAACACCACTCCTTTTGCCCTCTAATTATTGCGCTTAAATCAAAACTAAATGCAAAAACCGTTTTTCTTACTGCCCGTTTTTATCCTAACCTTTTTTTTATTTTCCTGTGGAAATAAGAGCAGTGATTTTGTTCCTAAAGATCAGATGAAAGACTATTATCCGCTTGCAATAGGAAAATATATTACCTACCGTGTTGACTCTACTGTATTTGTCAAAAGCGGCAGCCAGACAGAGGTGCATCAGTACCAGGTAAAACATTTGATCGAATCTGCTACCACCGACAATCAGGGCCGGCAGACGTTTATCGTGCACAGAACGCTTCGCAAGGCTGACGGAACAGGCAGCTGGCAGGACGACGGTTTTTATTATATAACGCCTACCGAAAACAGCGTTGAGGTTACTGAAGAGAATATTCGGGTCATAAAAATTACAAACCCTATTTACAGTGGCGCCAGCTGGAAAGGGAATGCCTATCTGGCAGCAGATCCGTATGCAGACCTGTATGATACCCAGGCAGGCCGGGATATGAACACCTGGAATTTCAGCTACTATAATTTTGGGGATACCACGGTTGACAACCACACTTATAAGGACGTTTGGTCTATTCAGCAAAACAATTACGTATTAAACATTCCTCCTACTTCCGGAACCCAGTTAGGTATCAAAGAGGTCGGGTTTGAAAAATATGCAAAAGGCATCGGAATGGTATACCGGCACAATGATATTTATGATTACCAGGGGCCCAATGAAGGTGTTCCCCAGGGCACTTATTCCGGCTTCGGCATTACTATGTGGATGATCGATCATAATTAACAGTAATTCCAAGACCTGCCGCTTTTAGCGACCTGTAAAACCAGTGCACCACGCCGGCCGACAGAGCGCCGGGCAATTCACCCCTGTTCTGTTTTCTATTTTGAATATACTGTCCTGCTTTGCCGATAGTGTTTGGGATTGTTCCGCCTTCGGCGGGAACCTTCTTATGGCTGTCCCGGTCTGACATTCGTTGCAAAAAAGAGGACAGAAACCCGGTTGATTTTTTCCATGAATTTCTTCCCGAACGGATATTCTTTAAACAACGAAGCCCTCTGCCGCCCCCAATGATATTTCATTAACAGAAAGCCTAGCTTTGCCTGTACAAAAAATAAGCAATGAAAAAATACATCTTTCTGTTCCTTGCCATTCTGTTCGAAACCATCGCTACCTCGGCCTTAAAAACATCCGAGCAGTTCTCCAGACTTTTACCCTCCATAGTCACCATTACAGGATACATACTGGCATTTTATTTTCTAAGCCTTACGCTTAAAACAATACCCGTCAGTATTGCTTACGCCATATGGTCAGCTGTAGGCATTGTACTGATCACACTGGTGGGCATTGTATTTTTTAAACAGGTACCGGACATCCCTGCTATCATTGGCTTATCACTGATCATAGCCGGTGTTATTGTTATTCATGTATTCTCAAAAACAACCATTCATTAACTTTGTGTATCTTTCAGAACAGATAATACACAGCACTGTCCGCTGATGCTGCGTTAAGCATGTCTTCAGCAGTTTCAGAAAAGTTTATACTTACAATCATTAAAATCAACTCATCCCGTTACACCATGAAGCCCTTTTTGATCCTTATCTGTTCATTTATAATCAGCCTGCTGATCATCAGGCTCATAAACGGCAACTACGATTATTCTTTGTCAGGACGTATTGCAATGGCGGTCATGCTGTTGTTTACCGGCATTGCCCATTTTGCAAAGCCAAAGGAAATGGCACTGATGCTGCCTA
>DASVMC010000463.1:0-5056 GCA_036384555.1 Niabella sp.
CCTATTCACTTCACTCCGGTATTGAAAATAAAACTGGGTATCGTTTAAGTTCAGTTCTTTCTGGTCAACTGCAATCCATAAAACCGAAGGCTGCAACCATTGCTGCTCTTCCGCCATACCAATCAGTTCTTTGGTAACCCCTCCGGGATAACGATAAATTTTGTTACCGGTAGCGGCAAACCTGACCTTGCATTTATTAATGATGAAATTATCTGTGGGTGTGAAAAAGAGATCAGTGGTCCTGGATGTCTCATCTGTATTGCTTCTCACATTCTGAGTAATAAAGAATTGTTCTTTTACAGACAGCGCAGCAACGTCTTCCAGACTATTTGCATTTAAAATGGCAGCAGCCAGTCTTGGGCCCGTCAGTACATCAGGCGCCAGCAACTGTACAATGCGCTCCATTACCCGGTTACGGGAATGATAGATCTCATTGGATAACCGCTCCAGCTCGGCTGCATTTACGGATAAAAGCAGTCCTACCAGGGGATCGAAGTTGGAAGCCTCTTCTGTTTCCGGATAGCCCCATATCTTGGCTGCATTTTGCAGCATCCGGTTCCTTATATGTTCCCTGCTCTCGTTCATCCTCTTTGTTTAGTTGTAAGCTAACGGGCTGATAAAGAACCCGTCCCTATAGGTGATTGGTTCATTGGTTGCACTTATGACAGCGGTAATAGTAAATTCAAGCTTCCGTTTCATCCGGGGATCTGCTGTTCCTGAAGGCGTTTCTTCCTGATGAACATTCATCTCTACTTTAACTTTTTCCAGTCGTTTCTCAAACCTGGCTATTGTTTTGCCAATGGATATTAAAATTTTTTCTTTTTGTTTATTTCTGTATGAAACATTGTCAAAGTCTTCGTCCCACAGCTTGTTGCCAAACTGCTCATCGCTCTGCAACTCTCCGAAAGAAGTCGTAAGTATTAAATGCAGGTGATGCGCTATGGAATCCTTTAATGAGCATTTGCGGATTTCTTTCCTGCTCACCATATTTTCTAGTTCCAGAGGTAGTTTATAATACTGATTTAACATGCCCGACACGTAGCTGTTTTTGGATTCAGATATTGCGATTTGCCAGGCTCAAAAGATATTTTCTTGATAGGTAAACACGCGGTAGAGTTTTGTCTCTCCTATGGCAAATATGATTTTTTTTTGGGTATTTTCCCAGTTTTGCCGCAGGTTTTTAAAAAAATTACCATTTTACAGGTATTCTTTTGCTTGCTTATTTTTTAAGAACTATTGTTGCAGATCGCCTTCATTTATCCATCCCGCAACCTGGTAGTTGGGGTCTGCAATGCTATGAAAAACAGCATAGTAGTAACTTTTATATTTTTTTGAAACACTCACTTTATTCCCGGCTGTTACATATTTGTTGGTTTTAATGCTCTTTTGCGGGTCTTCATAAAAGAATGCCTTGGGCGCTGACACCATCATCACTTTTGGGGTAAGCGTTACCGTACCATCAAGCGCTGTTTCTACTTTATCGTTTGCGGGGGCTTTAATCATCCAAACCACCGAACAGGCGATCAGTAAAAGACAAATAACAATTAACGGCCAGCTATTTTTCTTCGCAACTGCGGCGGGCTTTTGTTGGAATGCGTTGAAGTCCTTTTCTGCTCTGAGGTAGTTTTGTTTTGCTGTAATATAAGCAGGCACCTGCTCTCTTATTGCGCTCATTTCCACATCCTCTTCCGCTGTTCCGGCGGGTTCTTCCACCACAGCTGCATCCGGTCCTTCCTGTTGGGAAGCGGCGGCTTCTCCAAAAGCAGCAGGTTCTTCATAAGCAGCCTCATTTACCGTTGCTGCTTCGGCAGCTGAAGCAGGCCCGGGATCCGGGGGAGCTGCAGGTTCCTCCCGGAAAGACCTTTTTGCTGCACGCTTATGCTCATCATATACCTGGTCATATTCAGCACGTAACTGAGGGTCACTCAATACTTCAAAAGCTTCAATGATTTTTTTCGACCAATCTTCAAAATACGTATCTCCCACGTTTTTATCGGGATGGAATTTTAAGATCAATTTGCGATAAGCCGTTTTTATCTGCTCATCTGTCGCAGATCTGGGTACGCCAAGCGTTTCGTAAAAATTTTTTAATGTTCCTGCCATTTTAGATGTCTTTCCAGCTGTCTACTTGATTATTAAGGAGCATCACTTCTGTATTATTCTGTTTTCCCCTTGAATCTACCTGATGATATATCCATTTTTCACCTGTTCCGTTATACACTGTTAAGCCGGTTACTTCCGCAGGTTTTCCCCAGGCCATCAATAAAAACTCCGAAGGCATACCAACAGAAATCATTCCATCTTTTATATCCTGTATATATTTTTTTCCAAATTTCTTATCAATCCGGGTGAACAGGTTTTGCTCCAGCGTTTCATAATCCCTTTTTTTTTGTGCCAGTTCCAGGAACGCATTTTCTAACCCGGGATCCAATGGCAGCGCCTCTTTTCCGGTTCTGTTCAAAAATAAAAAGACCAGGCAACCTGTTGCAAGGGCTATAATAAGTATTGGTATTAGGAGCATATTGTATTTCAGATGGTTCTACAGATTAACATTTATTGAGCCTCTCAAAGATAGCAGCTAACAGCAAAAAAAAAAATTCCTTCTCCTGCAATAAGAATTTTAGCAGAAAAAATTTTTGTTTTGTTAAAATATTTAGTATTTTGAGCTAAAATTATTAGTCATGTCAGTTGCCAATAAAAATCTGAAGTATCTAAGAAAGCTCAGGGGCTGGACACAGGATGAGTTTGCCAATAAATTAAATATTAAACGGTCTTTACTGGGCGCTTATGAAGAAGAACGTGCTGAACCCCGCATGGATGTTCTGGAAACGATCTGTGATATTTTTAAGCTGACGCTGGATGAAATTTTTAGGAAAGATCTGAGCGAAAGCTCCGATAATTAGCTTGCAAAACGCCGCGCTCTTAAGCTTTCCAATACTGCAGCCCGCATCCCTTTTGTTCCCGTAAAGGCCGCAGCCGGGTATTTAAACGGATATGCAGATCATGAATTTATTGATGAACTGAACACTTTTACCCTGCCTATGGTAACCGGCGGTAATTACCGCGCATTTGAAATCATAGGAGATTCCATGCTTCCTATTCCCAGTGGTTCTATTATTGTAGGGGAAAAAGTTGAGGCGCTTGATAGCGTAAAAAACAACACCGCCTGCATCGTCGTTTCCAAAAATGACGGTATCGTTTATAAGCGCATCCAGAAAAACGGTAAGGCTAAAAACAAGTTATTATTATTGAGTGATAACCCGACTTTTCAGCCTTATTCCATCAGCTCCGAAGATGTGCTGGAAATGTGGGAAGCCCAATTCATTATTTCAAAAACCAACACCACCCAGAGTTGGAATGTTGGCCAGTTAGTAAATATTGTAGCAGATCTGCAGCAGGAAGTGGCTGGTATGAAGAAGAAAATGAACTGAGTTTTTTTTAGTTTTTCTCCTTATTGAACAAGCAGGAGCTAGTCATCGCTCCTGTTTATTTTTTTACGGCCTGCCTTTAATTGTCCCCGCTTCTTTTTTATAGAGATCCTGTTTTCTATAGCGCCCTTTGTGCTACCAGTGGCAATACGCGCTTTCTTTTTACGAAGTGCTTCTGTTATGAGTGTATTGATCTTGGTGATGGCCGCTGCTTTATTATCCAGCTGAGTGCGATACACCTGTGATTTTACCTGCAGGTACCCGCCGGAGGATATTTTATTCCTTAATTTTTCTTTTAATACTGCTTTTTGTGCTTCAGTCAGCAGCACAGAATGCGCTATGTGGAACAATGCGATTACCGCTGTTTCCACTTTATTGACATGCTGCCCGCCTTTTCCACCGCTTCGGGCGGTTTTGAACTGAAGCTCTTTAGAAACATCCATTTAAAAAGGTTTAGGGGCTAAAGCTACTTTAATATTTTCCGATGACCTAACAAGTGATCATAAACCGGTATCAAAATTATTGCTGCTTACAGTCAGTGAGAACACTGACCGTAGCGCGGGCCGTGTTTTGAGTCTTCACAAACTGCTTGTGATGGCGTATTTTAATAAAATTGATCCCGGTGCATTATAATGTTTGAGATCTGGAATTATGTCGTTTTCCGGTAGAGGTCCGGTCTAAAACAATAATGATCTGCGATCAACAATTTAGATCCTTAATTTTGGATCCTTATCTTGAGGTTATGAAAGTAGTTATCCAGAGAGTTCTTGAGGCCAGTGTGCTGATTGATGGCATCATTTTTTCTTCCATCTCAAAGGGTGTACTGGTGCTATTAGGCATCGAGGACGCGGATACGGACACTGACATTCACTGGCTCAGCCAGAAGATTATCCAACTAAGGATCTTTGATGATGAAAACGGGGTTATGAACCTTTCTTTAAAAGAAGTACAGGGAGAATTGCTACTGGTAAGCCAGTTTACGCTGCATGCCTCCACAAAAAAGGGAAATCGCCCTTCCTATATAAAAGCAAGTAAACCTGATTTTGCAATTCCTCTTTATGAGAAAATGATCGGGCAATTACAGACCGATCTGGACAAGGAAATAAAGACCGGCCGTTTCGGGGCTGATATGAAAGTACAGCTGATCAACGACGGGCCTGTAACCATTATTATCGATTCAAAAAATAAAGAATAAGAACAATGACAATAAGCGAAGCACAAGAACTTGTAGACCATTGGATCAAAACGGTTGGCGTACGGTATTTCAGTGAGCTGACCAATATGGCCATTCTGACCGAAGAAACAGGAGAGCTGTCAAGACATATCGCCCGCATTTACGGCGATCAGTCTTACCGGAAACCGGAAGATGAAAAAAATGCAAAAACGATGATGGCCGATGAAATGGCCGACGTACTTTGGGTATTGCTGTGTCTGGCTAATCAAACAGGGGTCGACCTCACAAAAGCGCTGGAAAAGAATTTCGAAAAAAAGAATATCAGGGATATTAACCGGCATGCGGACAATGAGAAATTAAAATAACAGGCGGATGCGAAAAGTATGGAATATTATTGCCCAATCCTTTGAGGAGATTTTCACCAACCGTATTCTAAAATTGAGTGCAGCGCTGG
>DASVMC010000464.1:0-5926 GCA_036384555.1 Niabella sp.
TCAAAATGGATGGATCGATTCAATCGATGGTGTTCCGACAGGTAATATGGATCACGAAGAGAAAGAAGCACTCCTTGCTCAAAAACGTCTGGCAGTTTTCAATGAAATATACCATAGTGGCGGGATTACAGCTATTGCTGATCTGGTTTCGAGATTGGAAAGGCAGCAGGTATTGGGTCATACTGCCGCCCAGTCTCCGTTAAGCGAACAGGACGAGCGACTTACGATAGGGTGGTTATCGGTTGATACAGAAGATAAAAAAAATCAGTTTGCGCAAAGCTATATCTGGTCGCGTTCCTGGGACAGTGAACTGCTCTGGGTAAAGAAGGCATGGGAAACTGTTAAAAACCAAACTGAGGATATCGCAATCAGGGCACAGTTCTTTCTTTCAATTTCCTTAAGAATGGATCACTGGCAGTTACTGGAAACTGCTGAAGAAGAGGTACAGGCTTTATACTGGAAAAAAATACAACCGTATGTTCCCAGAGATCGTAAAGAAGAAAATGAATATGTAATAAGGAAGCTCATGGATGCCGGACGCTATATTGACATTATAGATACTATGACCTATTGGTGTGACGATCTTCCAAGTGAACTGCTCGCAGATATCTTGTTAAAAGCTGTTACTACGTCTGGCGAGGAAACCACACAATTCGAACACCATGATATAAACGCATGGTTTACCAGATTGCAGGCAAGAAATGACCTTGATCCAAAAACAATGAAAACATTAGAATGGTTGTACCTGCCGGTGTTCTCGCATCTGACAGGATACATTCCGAAAACATTGCACAAGGCATTGACGGATGATCCGGCATTTTTTGCTGAGGTAGTAAGCTATGTATACATGCCGGATGAAAAAGCAGAAGAGAACTATACGGAGGAAACCTTACAGGAATATTTTCAAAAGTCAGACAGTGCCAGGAAATTATTGGAAGGCTGGTACGGTATACCCGGTATGGCGGAAGATGGCACTATCAACAAAGACGTATTATCTGATTGGGTAGAAAAAGCAATAACAAAAGGGAAGGAGCTAAACCGCGTTTATGGAGTAAACAGCCAATTGGGGCAACTTTTTGCCTGTTATCCGAGGAAAAGCGCCGAAACATGGCCGCCAGATGAAATTTGCGAGATCATGGAAAAACTCAATAACGAAACGGTCTTTTCCTCTTACCAAACCGAAATTTTTAACAGTAGGGGTGTATATAGTAAATCGGCGTATGAAGGCGGGGGGCAGGAGAGAGGGCTGTCGCACTTTTTTGAAACCTCTGCGAAAAGAATTGAAAGCCGTTATCCCGGCACTGCAGGAACATTACGTACATTATCGAGAAGTTATCTGAGAGACGCAAAAGACGAAGATGATCGTGCTAGGCTGAACGAACTGCGATAATGATTTGCTGCTACATTAGACTACGGCATACAACTTCTGTACCTCGTTTTCCTCTTTTGATCCGGTATCGGCTATTGATGAACTCGTTGGTGGTAACCATAACATATGCAGCAATCACAAAACTAACACCATCGATGCTCATAATTATCTTATATAGCCTCATTCTTGTAATGAATATTCGCTTCGGTTTACATTTTATATCCTTTTGAAGGTATCCCAATGGCTTTTGGGTAATCTATGCTCGGCGATACAGGAGAGAACTTGTATAAACTCATGTATCGATAGTCTGCAGTTCAGATTCCGTTTGCAGATGAATACTTTCGCAAAGTTACCGCGCAGCCACAACGGCCAAGGGATGCCCGGCATAAAACGGTCCGGTTTCCGTTCTCATCTTCCCATCCTGCATTGGCTTTCGTTCCTTTTTCATCTTCCGGTTCCCACCGCATTTATCTCCGGGCAACTCCCTTGTCCTATGCGGCACCAGCGCGGGCGCCTGCTTCATTATTCATCTCAAACCGTGAAAACTATGAAGACAAACAAACAACTGATGAAGCAACTGGACAGGATCATTGTATCGGAAGCCACCCTGGTATATACATCGAGGGTCAAAGCGGCCGACCGGCCCCAAGTCAAAGGTGTGCAAGCAGCTTATGACCTATTCATGCATACATGGAATAAACGCACTATTGATTTTGTCGAGACTGCCAAAGCAATGTATCTCAATTCCGCGCATCGTGTGATTGCCATCATCACCTTGGGCACAGGAGGGTTTACCGGAACAGTAGTAGACCCAAGATTGGTATTTTTTGCAGCCCTGCGCTGTCATGCTACTGGCCTGATCCTGGCACATAACCATCCATCCGGGAATCTGAAACCAAGCAGCTATGATGAAATGCTGACCCGCAGGATCAGGAATATCGGTCAGGAATTAGATATCAGATTGATAGATCACCTGATTATCAGTTCTGAAGGGTATTTTTCGATGGTGGATGAAGGGTTGATATGACGACTTCTGCTACAATACTGACTGTATTCCAGGCTGATAATGATCGCAGCATAACAGGCTTCAGCCAGGCCCACATATCAGGCTCATTCAAAAAAAATGGCAATTGGTTATTAAAAATGACAAAACTGACTTATTTTACTACCTCCCCTCAAGCGTTGATAACGCATTTCTATTTACTGATAGTCTAAAACCATTCTATTTCACAAATGAAAAGAGCATTTGTAACTGATCGTATCGTGAGACTTGCCAAACAAATGAAAGCAAAAGTAATTCTTGAGCCAGACTATGGTTTTGTAGGTCATATTACATTCAGAAACAACAAGAAAACACTTTTCCGAGACACCTCGTTTAATATTAACCCTCTTGGTTCTGTACAAATTGCAAAGGATAAAGGGTATAGCGCATTTTTTCTAAAAAAGTTTGGGTATAAAGTTCCAGATGCGGTAGCGATTTTTTCGAAAAAAATAAACGCGAATGTTAAGCGTAAAAAAAATGCTGAAGATGGCTTTCTCTTTGCTAAATCAATTGGGTTCCCTGTAATTATTAAACCAAATGATAAAAGTAAAGGAGAAGGGGTGACCAAAGTTTATAATAAGTCGGAATATGCTGCAATCTGTCGTAAGCTTTTAAAAACAAACAACGTGGTGCTGATACAAGAATTTTGTAACGGCAACGATTACCGGATTGTTGTTCTCGATGGAGAGATCATATCAGCTTACCAACGGCTTCCACTTACCGTAATAGGGAATGGAAAATCAACAATACTTCAATTGCTGATGTCACTTCAGAAAAAATTTAAGAAAGACGGGAGAGATACCGTGATTGATATTAATGATCCCAGGATTAATTTAACTCTGAAACGTCATAAACTAACCTTCAATACAATATTGGCTAAGGATAAGGCTGTATCCTTGTTGCCTAATGCAAATCTATCTTCTGGAGGGACAGCGGTGGATGTAACTGATAAGATGCATCCAACATTTAGAAAATTAGCAATTAATGTGACAAAAGATATGTGTCTTAGATTATGTGGTGTCGATATTCTAACTGATGACATTGCCAAGCCTATTGATAAATACAAGATCATAGAAATTAATGCAGCGCCTGGCTTGGATAATTATTCCTCCATTGGTAAAAAGCAAGATAAGATTGTGGATGGATTATATAAAAAAATACTACTGGCGTTGGAAAAATTATGATCTCTTCTTCATTGATGCTTCTTTTTTCAAAAGCTTCAGCAAATAAACCAGAAATACAAGTAGTAGCCCCCAGGAAATGAATTCAACAATTATAATACAAGCCTTAAGCCAGTGTTCCTTCAGGAAAAATTCAACTAACAACAATAGAGGCACAAGCGTTGCCCAGCCTTCCTGGATACAGGAAAATAAAAAATTAATCCCGGTTAATTCATATCCTGCAGTATAGTCGACTTTACTTTTATATTTTATATAGAATCGAATATATTCACTTAAGTTAATCAATATAGCAAACGAAAGAATATAAACATAGGTATAGCGATGATTGCTAACAAACTCTATAACTTCTGGAGACTTTTCCTGCACAATAACAATACTGGCAAATAGTACGCACTGAATAAAAATTACAAAACGATAAAATAAGGCGTTAAAGGTTGGAAGAAAAGAATCTTTTAGCATTTTTTTACCCAATGGATTGTTGGGTAGTTTGCCAAATATTTCTTCGTATTCCTCATCTGAAAAATAATATTTCCGAATATTCAATAATGTGAGTTGGTCGCGCCTGAATGTATAACCGATATTAAGTATCAATGTAGACAGAAAGATGAGGATAATCTGCGATACAACGTATACTGCGAGTAAGTGTTTAAAGCTATATTGATCTTCAGGCTTGACAGAGACTTCAAAAAGTGAGGGTTGTTTCGCAAATACAAACCCATAACCAATCAGAACAATGAACACAGCAGAAAAGAACTGGATAAATAATTTTTGATTATGATGATCATATTCCGCGAATTGCGATGAAGCTGCGGTAATTATCTCTTCTTTTATCTTATTTTTATGTTCTTCACCAGAATCTTTCATTGCTATATTCTGTTTTTTTAATGGAATTCATATTGAAATCTGATTTTAATACCGCCCAGCTAATATCTCACCCAGCATAAACAATACATGATCTGCGAAATACCGATTGGAGTCTGTAGTAAGTTTTTCCCGGCTGTAATAATTTGAGGCCCACACGATATCGAACCCATGCCGGGTATGTAAGCCTTCAACTTCTGTCACCGTATTTCCACGGGTTCTTGTCGCGCAGATGATCACCTCGCAGCCTTCCCGGATAAACAAGGCAAGACTCGCGGGCAAACGGCTTCCCGGATCGCCGGCACTTTCCACGCCGATCTTAACAGATCCTATGGTAATGATTACCTGTGTATCGCCCCCAGAAATACGGGTATCTATATGTGCTGTCGGGAACCGGGTGGGTAGCCTATGAATAAATTCCTTGATCGAACTGGATTTCCCTTGGTTAGAAGCTCCCCATACGGCAATAACTGTTTTTTTCATGCAAGTGTATTTGTTTGAAAAGAAAAGGCAAGGGATATTGGCCGGGGGATACTAAACTAATCAATCCGATGGAAAAATGCAAGCTTTAGTCTACCGCGCAAATTCTGGGCTCACTACGAGCAGGTAAACAATAGTCGGTATTTAATTGCTATTTTTTGGAAACCTATTGGTTGACCGGCATTTAAGCGTTTGTAAATAGGTATGGTAGCCGCCGGATGGCTGGTAATGGGCATATGTCGCCAAATATTCCGACCTTAGTTTCCTCCCCCCGTATAAATCCAATTGATTTTTGAAAAGCTAACCGCCAAAGATGGCTAAACATTCTAAACAACATTTATGAGTGGATATAGTTTCATGCCTGACTGGTATAATGACTTTCGTAACATGCGCAAATCCTTTGAACCGGCTATTACAGTAGCGGATAACCTTAAATGGATGCGGGAGATGAACTGGTGGCAGGATTCAGTAATCGGTTCCCTTCACAAAGAAGGGTTCATGTTAATGCCTGAACTGTCAAAAGAAATCAAAGAAATGTTTTACCATAATGTTTCTTTTCTCGATAACCTGCATTTCACAAAGAATCATTTTACCGATGAATTGTTCAGCAAGACTTTTTTCAGCCTTGAAAATACGCTTAGCCAATCCTTAAAAGCAATCAGCAAAAACGGTTTTTTTACAGAGGATCTGAATTTCCTGAAAGCTTTTAATGAAACAAGCGCGAAGATCGCAGAAGCTACCGCTGAAATTCCTGAAAAAGACACCGTGACAAGGGAAGATCTGCAACAGATACAGGAGCAGGTACACCAGCTCGGCCAATCGCTGATGGGAAAGTTAAAAGAAGGCTTTGACGGCAGGCGTGCGCAGATCAACTGGTATCTGGCCATTGTAAGTTTCATCATTAGCCTTTATGGACTTGTACAGCCTTATATTGAAGCTGCCAAAGAACCGGGCACATTTGCTAGCACGGAACAGGTTGAATCGATACGCACC
>DASVMC010000465.1:0-4797 GCA_036384555.1 Niabella sp.
AAGGTATTTTTCCATTACTTCAATTTCTTCTTTTTCCTTTTTGGCAAGGTCCGGACGGTGCTGCTTTTCAAAAATCTCCAGAGAATCTTTTCGTTGCTTTACCAGCTTCTGAACCAGCTTTATTTCATCTTCTGCGCTTAAGGTATCTTTGGCGCCTTCTGCGGTTTTAGCCAGCAGGATAGCCGCTTTTATAGCACGTAAACTGCGAAGACCAACCTCATCCTTGGCCAGCATCGCCTTTTTTATATCTTCATTGATCGTTTGTTCTAAGGTCATAATTATACGATTTAAAATTTCTCCTGAATAGTTCTTATTGTTTTTAGCCAAGAGGAACTCCCATGAAATCATGTACGTCTGAGATGCAGTATCAGCGTTCGGCCCTGCTTCCTGCTGCTAGGTAGCTTTTTGCTGCTCCAGCTGTTTCTGCTGGAATTTTTTATAAAACTCCTGTGCAAATGCTTTCATTTCGTCTACCTGATCCTGGTACTGGGTGGCCCGGCCATAAGTATCCGCCATTGTCATTATTGACTGATAAAAGAAATCAGCCATTTCATCCACCATCATCTCTTTTGTCCATAAATCAATTCTCAGTGCGGCTCTTTCCGCACCGTCCCAAAGCGATAGCATTACTGCCTTTGCCCTTTTTGCCTGCTCAGCCGTACTGGCGCTTGCCGCCCAGGTAATATCCTGTGGCACTTTATTTTCATCCAGCTCCACATCTATGGTGATTGTCGACTTCATACATCAATACTTATAAAGCGCAAATGTAAGCATTCAATATCAGGCAGGCAACAGGTACTTCAACAGCCTAATCCTATTGTTCTCTGTATTGATGACCACCGGCTGCTCATTAAGAGCCGTTACATATGTATGGCGCAATCCCTCATTTTTATACTGCTCCATCATTTTTTTACCAAGTGATTCCTCGTCATTTTCTGAATACGCGGGCAGAGAAAAGCCCGCACTGTTTTGCAGCCTTTGTGGCACAATGACCGGGGTTCCGCAACAAAGCGCCTCCATCATCGCCGCAGGGTATCCCTCCCCGTCCTGAAGCGATATGGCCATATATGCTGCGGATAATGCCTGGGCATATTGTTCATTGCCGGTGCTCCGGAACAGCACAACATCGTCCTTATACCGATAATTCTTTAAGGCTTCAAATACAGGCCCAAAGGGCGTTTGCGGATCTTCCCCTCTTTGGGTGATCAGGAGTTTCCAGCTGGTTTGCTGCATTTTTTTAAACCGGGAGAATGCCTTTAAAATAAGGCGCAGCTTTTCTTTTGTCCAATAGGCCTCATTACAGATAAAAAACTCCGTTCCTTCTGTGAAAGCAGTCTTAAAAGCCATTATTGCTGAAATAGCTGCCGGCTTCAGGCCAGGTCTCAGCAAACCGGGAAGCACGATGATCTTTTCCGCCGCAACGGCTGCCTTATCCAGTAAATATTCTTTCAAAGGCACGGAGCTGACAATGATCCCTTTTACCCTGCGGAAGGCCGCTTTATCTTTTTCCTGGTACCTGTACTGATCTTTGAGTACCAGGAACTGTTTGACGGCTCCCCGGAACACGTCCTTTACCTCAAAAACAACCAGGGCTTGGATTTGCGCCTTACGGAACAGTTTCGGCAATATAAAAGACCGCTCGCCGGCGCTTCCCCAAAAACCCAAAAACCTGCTTTTTGAACGGATCACGGGAACTGAAAGATCTAAAAATGACAGTTCCGGTAAGGGCTCTGCAGAAAATGCCAGCAAGCCACCCGCCTCCACAGATCGACTCATTTCACTGACTATCAGCATATTAAAAACACTCTGGGTAATTGCCTTTTTTAATTGTGTGCTGTAAATTCCAATCTTCACTTTAACAGGTATTAGCCGAAATTTCTTTTAAATTAAAAATTATTCCTTTTATCTTTGTAATCAGCTGCAAAGGTATAACGTATCCAAGTATATTAGAACTGTTACATTTGAGCAATCCCAATTCATTTTATGGAATATAATACAACAAGGAACAAGCTGATCATGCGGGAGTATGGTCGCAACGTGCAAAAAATGGTGGAGTACATTCAAACCATTGAAGACCCCGAAAAAAGAAAGCAAAACGCCCAGTCCGTTATTGAATTAATGGCTATTTTAAATCCGAACCTGAAAAATGTAGAGGATTACAAACATAAATTATGGGATCATCTTTTTGAGATATCCGATTTTGAACTGGAAGTAGAGGCGCCCTACCCCAAGCCAACAAGGGAAGAGCTGAGGGCAAAGCCGGATCCCGTTCCTTACCCAACGCGCAGCTCCAAGCTGGCGCATCTGGGCTCCAACCTGGAAGGGCTTATTGAAAAAGCATTACAGGAGACAGACCCGGAGAAAAAGCAGGGATACGCCAACAGCATTGCCTATTACATGAAACTGGCTTACAGCAACTGGCACAAGGAAATTGTACACGATGATGCTATTCAAAGTGAACTAAGTGAAATTACAGACGGGCAGCTTACATTTACCAATACGCCCAGTGTAAAGGTATTCCGGCAGGATAACGGCCGCGATAAAGGAAATTTCAATAATAATAAACGCAATAAGTTCCAGCAGCGCAGCAATAACGGGGGTAATGGAAATAACAATAACCGCCGTAACGGGAACGGGAATAACTTCAAAAAGAAACGTTTTCTATAACTACTTTTTATAATTATAGAAAAGACCGGCACTTGCCGGTCTTTTCTATTTAACAAAGGATTTACCGCGGGAAAGCTCCGGATACTTATTTTTGTGTTCCAAACAACTTTAATATGAAAAAACAATTACTGCTTATGGCTTTTGCTTGCGGAATAGCTGCTGCGGGCTATGCGCAACAGGACCTGGCAAAGACAAGTTTTAAACCGGTTCTATCTTTAAAGGAAACAGATGCCCGGTCACCATTTCAACTGCAGCACACTGCTGTTACTAATTTCAGAATGGCTCAATCCCCGGAGCGCTGGCAAAGATTAAGAAGAGCCGGCATTGTGCTGACCAGCGTGGGCGTTGCCAGTATTGCCGGTGGTATAACCCTGGTTGCCGTTGGAAATAATGACAACAACAGGAGTTATAATTATGACTATTCAAATGATGTTACTTCCGGCGACCAGAAAATTGCTTTTGGTGTATTAGGTATTGCCGGCGGTATTACTGCATTAGGTGGCGGTATTACGATGTGGGCGATCGGGAATCACCGCCTGAGAAAATATGCCGACAGGGTGCATATAGACGTTGGGGGAAACGCAGCAAGAATTGCTTATAAATTTTAGCTGAAATCCGTAAACCCGGCTTTATACAGAGCCGGGTTTTACGGACTTTAGCTTATCTCATAGATAATAAAAAACCTATGGTGAAATTAGCATCCCAATCAAATACGAATGTGTCGCAGCCGGTGGCATCCTTTAGCGCCTTATAAATATTCACGCCGCTTTTTGTCTTTATCTTATCTGACCGGTAAGCTTCCGGATCATTCAATACGGTGTATCGTTCCTCGCCGTTCCGGATTTCCTTTGCCAGCTCAAAAGGAACACCGCCCAGAATAAAACATACCTCCCTCCGGTCAGACGGAATTTTTGAAGCGGTTGTTTTAACTTCATTGTAAACCGCTTCGTCTTTCAGGTTCTTTTCGTAGTATTTTGCTCCAGGTGTTTCTACAGACTGTAAATTACCATTCGCATCCATCCAGGAAATCTTTGTGTTTCCCGAACCGATATCCGCAACAAAAGAATTGTCTTTATAGGCATCCGGTAATACTGATTTCAGTGCCAGCTTTCCTTCCTGCTCTGGTGTTACCAGGTTGACCACGTACCCCATTTTTTTCAATTCTGAAGCAATGATCTGCGTTTTAGGCTCTTTTTGCGCACCGGAACTAATGACAAAATGCACATTCTTTGAGCGTACCCCTTTATCAAACATATCGCCAATATACTTCTTAAGCCCGGTACGAATATCTTCTGTCGTTGCCATACCCTCATAGGCAAATGATTGTCCAAAATCCTTTGAAACGATCTCCCAGTGCTTTTCTTTGTCTACATTGATAATAAATGAATTAAAACCAGATGCGCCTACTTCCACAACACCCTTTAGTTCCCCGTTAACCGGTTTTTCAGGCTCATAGGCGAATGTTCGCCCGGAAGCAGCTTTCTTTGCAGAAGCTGTTTGTTCCCCCTCTTTCGCATCAGAAGAAGTGGTAGTCGTTGTAGACGTTTTTACATCGTCATGGCTATCAAAAACGCCGCTTTTAAAACCCCAGTAACCAATAAGGAAAATAGGAATGGCTATCAGGATTGCTTTAATAGGCCAGCGTAAACGCGACCACGTTGATCTTTGTTCCATAATATGTGTTTCTGTTTTGTTGTTTAAAATACAGGGAGCAGCTCCTGCTATAACCGGCGAAAATATTGTTCTACTATTCCCGGAATACTAACCGGTATCAAAAAAAAATCAATCCAGTAAGGTAAATCCTTTATCAACTTTTTCTTCCGGTTTTAACTCATAACCAGCGGCGGTCATTTCTGATACGTTCAGCACTTTTAAATTACGCTCATCCACTTTTTTTATAAAGTCTTCCAGTTCGCTCTGCGAAGGTGTTCCGCCTACGGTAATATTATTATTCTGATCCAGGAAGTCAAGATTAGACCTGATGGAAGCTATATTCTGGCTAATTGCCCCGGTTGCTGCGTTCATAGCCTCCTGAAAGGCCCAGCCGTCCTTAATATTAAATACATCTGCCAGCCCTTCAGTAGCGCTTTTCATTTTCTGGGTCGCCTCCAGCTTTTTGGCAATAATAGA
>DASVMC010000466.1:0-14634 GCA_036384555.1 Niabella sp.
AAGAAGTTCTTAATTTCATGGTGCTGACTGCATCCTTTAAGGGTTCCCAGAACTTTTCATTACTGACCAGCCAGCCTCCGGAAACAGATGGGAAAAAGCCCCACCTGCTTATGGTCGGGAACCGGGATGAACCGTCGTACCGCGCATTTACTTCCAGCAGGTATTTGTTTTTGTAGTCATAGTTAAAGCGCCCGAAGTAGCCCTGCACTGCCCAAACACTTGCAGCCCCGTCTGCCTGCAGCAGGTTGGTACCCAGGTTCAGGTTGGATAAGCTGCTGATGAGCAAATCGCCCTGCTGGGCTGTAATGTCATCTGAATTGTATTTTTCCTGGTTATAGCCCAGCATTAGCTTGAAATGATGATCAAGGGCCACATTCTTTGTGTAGGTACCGTATATATTCAGCACATTGTAATAATTCCGGTCGCGTACTTCTGTAAGGCTGTTTACGCCATCTGTTTGCAGCAACATTTTCGGACCCGTCATGTATTGAAACTTATTCAGGCGCGTGGAGTTAGCAATATGATTGATGGTATTGCTATAATCAAAGTTCAACACCAGCCCTTTTGCAGGAGTAAGCACGCCACTGAATGTATTGATAAACTGTTCGGAATAGCTCCGGATCCAGTTATTGCCCGCCTCCAAGGCAGCCTGGGCACCCACCCCGTAATAATCAAAAGGAATTCCGTTTATTTCTTTAGGCTGAAAAGGGAACAGGTAGTACCAGGTAGTATTGCTCCAGATACCGCCGAAACCGGTTTTATAGCCCCCGTATTCGATCTGGTTGTCTGTACTGAACTGGATATTATCCGAAAGCCGCAGCCAGTCGGTCGCCTTGAAACTAACGTTTGCCTTCAGGTTATACTTAGCCAGGTTAGCATCCACAATGTTCTGTATGCTGGATGTTTTGTAGTACCTGCCGGAAACGTACGCCTGGATTTTTTCATTGCCTCCGGAAACAGAGATGGTGTGGTTCTGGAAAGGCTGCCATTTACGGAACAGGTAATCGTACCAGTCTGTGTTGTAGAAAAATTTATTTTCACCGTTTGGCTGGGTCCTGTAAAAAGGATCCAGCTTGCCCTGAGATACCAGCTGTATCGTATCCCAGTCAGCACCCGTATAACCAGTATAAGTGGTGCCATTGTAACCTAAAAGGGCGGCATCTACCGTTTTCCCAAACTCATAGGGATCATCAATAAAATCCGTGCGGGTGGTAGGAGTGGTCCAACCCAGGTTATTGGTATAGTTAACGGCGAGTTTTCCTTCTTTTCCCTTTTTGGTCGTTATCAGCATTACTCCAAAAGCACCCCGGGCGCCATAAATAGCCGCGGAAGCAGCATCCTTTAAAACAGTCACACTCTCCACATCGGCAGGGTTAATCCGTTCTATATCTCCTTCAATACCATCCACCAGGATCAATGGACCTCC
The DNA here is from genome assembly GCA_036384555.1 of Niabella sp. Taxonomy (GTDB): domain Bacteria; phylum Bacteroidota; class Bacteroidia; order Chitinophagales; family Chitinophagaceae; genus Niabella. The sequence goes on from DASVMC010000466.1 coordinate 1,427, forward strand.
CCCGTTAATGGAATTGAAACCACGGATATTGATATCGGGCTTGGCGCCGGGATCGCCGTTATTCGACTGGATATTTAATCCTGGCAGCAATCCCTGTAAGGATGTTGCCAGGTTGGGCACCGGACGTGAAGCAATATACCTGGACCCGATCTGGCTGACAGCGCCGGTAAGATCTTCTTTTTTTTGTGTGCCATATCCTACAATGACCACATCGTCCAGCCCCGTTACCAGTTCTTCCAGCGTAATGCTGATCTCCGTTCCGCTGGTTACCCTTATTTTCTTTGACTGGTAACCAACACAGGTAATTTCCAGCTCCGCCGGCTGATCGGGAATCCGGAGGGTAAACCGGCCCGCGCTGTCCGTTGTGGTTCCTGTGGAAGTGCCAACGATCAGAACAGAAACCTTTGGCAACGGCTGGCCATCCTTTTTAAGCACTCTTCCATGGATAACCACAGGGGGAGGCAATGAAGATAAGGCTTCCTGTTTTGGCGCACTGTTGTCCTTATCTGATTTGATGACGATTGTTTTACCAATGATCTCATAGGAAAGCTTTTCTCCCCGAAGGGCCTCTGTAAGTGCCTGCTGAAGGGACACATTTTTTACTTTGACCGTTATTTTTCCTGATTCATTTAAAATTTCAGAGGTACATACCAATTCGTACCCGCTCTGTTTCCTGATCTTTTTCAGAACCACCTGCAGTGATGCATTCGTCTCAGCAAGTGTGATTTGGGAGTATCCCCGTGCGCTTACATGAATGCAAGCCATCAATAACATAAAAGGAATCAGCTTCATAATCTTCAGCGTTTGGTTTGAGAGTTCCGGTGAAAAATGCCGCTGGTAAGCACGTAAAAGAACTTTTAAATCCATAACTTCGTTTGGCCTGTCTGTCCGGCAGGAAGGTTTTAGTTAATACAATAATTGTCTGAAAGCGATTTTTATTAGCTTAGCCTCATTCAAACCGGGTTGTGCGGCAACACTTCCCGGCTTTTTGCTTTATATAGGGTTTACGTTTTGGTTGGCATAATGATGATTTTATTTTTGTTTATCTGAAAGCGGACGCCGCCTGTGGCCTCCAGTATCTTCAATACCTGTGAAAGCTCTGCTTCTTTTGAGATAGATCCCCAGAAGCGTTGCCTGATATTGCCTTTATACTCTACCTGAACATCATACCACCTGGCAATCTGCTGCATAATCGCTTCAATATCCGTATCCTTATTAAAAACGAACCGGCCGTTCTTCCAGCCCGTTACTTCATCCAGGTCCACATCGTTTACAATTTTGATATCGCTACTGATCTGCGCCTGTTGCCCGGGTTTTAAAACCCGGGAGGCGCTTCCTTTTATTACCTGTACGGCACCCTCCAGCAATGTGATCCGGTCCGCCGCATCATCCTTATAGGTATTCACATTAAACCGGGTTCCGAGGTCTACTGTTTCTATACCGTTAGCAACCACTTTAAAAGGGGATGCGGCATTATGAACTACTTCAAAATAGGCCTCGCCCGTAATTTCTACTTTTCGTTCACTGCCTGAAAACGCTGTGGGAAAACGGATGGAAGACTGTGCATTCAGCCAGACCTTTGTACCATCTGCTAATGTAACCTGGTATTGCCCTCCTCTGGGTGTACTAATTGTATTATAAAGCAGCGCACCCTGTTTTTCTGCTCCGTTGTCATATGCCAGCGCTCCATTGTTCAGCTTTATAATACGGGTAGCGCCCTGCATACCCAGCATGCCGTTCTGTGCGCTGTCCAGTACAACTACCTCACCGTTTGCAAGGGTCAGTGATGCCCTGTTCCCTCCCGGCCGGATAGTGTTTTGCTCCCTGCCTGCTGTACGTTGCTCTTCTGCCATCCTGCCCTCTTTCCGGAAATGCACTACAATAAAATAGCCAGCCAGCAAAATGGTTATAAGAACAGCGGCTACTGAAAGCCCGGACTTTAAAAGTCTTTGGGCAACGGACCGGCCCTTTACAACAGTCAGGACCTTGTCTTCTTTACCGATATGAGTTGCAATCCTTTTCCACACCTCTTCTGCTGCCGTTTCCTGTGTCGTTATTTTTTCAGCGGAAAAAATGGCCCGCAATTGCAGTTCTGCTTCCCGCAGCTGTTCTATATTGGGAGGGGCTTTACGTATCCATGCTGTCCAGAAGGCGGATGCATCATCGTTATTGTCCCTGATCCATTCAATAAAAAAAGGATCTTCCAGGAACTCCGCAGCAGTATATGTAGTATAGTTTTTATTCATTTCAGCCAATCGTTTTCAGGCATCCGCTTATACAGGACAGCGCAATTGCGCTTTTTACCCCATCAAAACGGATCTTTTTTAATTTTTTTTCTATTTTATTATCAGGAAGGAACTAAGCAAATACTTGCCGGTAAAAAATGACCAGCAAAATGACCAACAATATATCAGAAAGATGTACTATTTGCTTCAAGGTATCAAGACCTCTTGCCTTTAGCTTGTACACCGCTTTCAGGGAGCTGTTCATAACTCTTGCTATTTCCTCATAATCCAGCTCTTCAAAATAACGCAGATAGATGATTTCCTTTTGTTTAGGTGTTAACTGGTTGAGTGCCGCCAATAGTTTTTGCGTTTGTAAGGAATACGATTCTTCTGCAATGTATTTTGATTCAGCAGAAAATACCATTTCAAACTCGTCTTTTACATTCAGAGCACGTACGGGTCTTTTCCCGCTTTGCTGTATTTTATTGTATAATGCAGACCGGAGCGATACCAGCAGGTAGGGCTTTATTTTTGATATATTCTCAAAATTGGACCGGTTAGTCCATATTTTTATAAACAGGTCCTGTATCGTATCCTTTACCAGCTCGTCATCTGCTGTAATACGCAGTCCGTATTCATATAAGTTTTTGAAATGATTAAAATAAATACTGGCAAGCGCCTCCTGTTTCCCTTCTTTCAAAGATTGCCATAAATAATAGTCATCCTTTATATCTTCTACAGGCATACGGCTTTTAAAGTATCGCAGAAAGATACATCTTTTATTGAAAGAAAATTCCGCTGTGCTTTTCTTAATCAAAAGGTAATAAAAGCAGTGGCCAGCGGGGTGTTATTCCCGTCGCCTGCCCGGGAAGATCGCCGCAAAAAGAAGTCTTCCTCCAACTATATATATAAATTATGATACCAATAAAATAATTAACTGATTTTCAGGACAACTCATTATTTACAACGAACAAGCGAAAAGCAGGATACCATCTGCGGATGGCCGTTAATTAATTATAAGAAACCAAATAACCTGCTTGGATATGGCCCGTACCGGAACCTACAAAATAATTTCATCTTATACCTGCTTTTGACAACAGGATTCCGGTTACATCAGCAGATGTTCTTTTAGCCGCCGGCGGAAGCCTCCCGGCGTTATCCCTTTTTTCTTATAAAAAACACGGTTAAAATAAGAGATGCTATCAAACCCCACCTTATAGGCTATCGTTATTATAGCATCATCTGATTCCAGTAATAAGGTACAGGCTTTCCCGATACGCACATCATTCACATAATCAGAAAACGTTTTACCGGTAGCTTTTTTAAAGAAATTACAAAAAGCGCCCGGGGAGAGATGCAGTAGTTTTGCCACATCGCCCAGCTGTAATGACCGCTGATAATGATGATAGATGTAATGCGATACCTTATTAATCCGCTCTTCCGCCGCGTCGGATCCCGGGTAGGCACCCACGGTTGCGCTTAATACCCGTGGTGAAAACCTGCTGAGGGCATTCAGAATATGAATAAGACCCAGTAACCGATCCAGCTCCCCCAGATCCGGGAGCCTTCTTAGCAGTGCAAGCAGCTCTTTTGCATTCCTCTTTTTAAAAAACAATCCTTTTTTTGACTTTCTCAGCAATGCCGGAATATTTTTACATTCTGTATATTGAAGGAATGGCTGTATAAACGCTTCAGAGAACTGAATAACGACCGCAGCTGCCTTTTCTTTTGAAGGCTCGCTTACCCAGGTATGTGGAAGACCGGGCCCCAGCAATACAAGGTCGTCCTGCACAAAATCTTCGTAGCTGTCCCCCACCAGGCGTTTGCCCATTCCGCTGGTGATCAGTGTCAATTCATATTCCGGGTGATAGTGCCATTTAAAGGGGAAATAAGGAGCCCCGTAGTTATATAGTACAAAGCTTGCATTCCCTTTCATGTGCGCAATATTCTCCAGTTCTGGCTTCATTAATACAATATTTTATAATAAATGTAATAAAAAGTAATAACAATGAAATATAGTATCATTTTTAGAAATATAGTGATGCCGCGGATAGCAAACAGGATGTAATTTTATTGCTCAACATTAAAACAACAACGATGGCAGTACCAGCAAGTATTTTAAAAGAACTAGAAGCACCCTACGAGGTTACAAAAGAAAATATTGAAGCCTATCAAAAAAATCGCTTTATAAAGCTCAAACAAGTATTATCGCCGGAAGCAGTTGCTTTCTTTAATACCGTAATTGATGAACAGGTTCATAAAATGAATACGGTGAATACAGACCTTTCCCAGAGAGACACTTACGGAAAGGCGTTCCTGCAGCTGTTCAATTTATGGCGCGAGAATGAGGATGTAAAAGGGCTTGTATTCAGCAAAAGACTGGGAAAAATTGCCGCAGACCTGATGCAGGTAGAAGGGGTGCGCATGTATCATGACCAGGCTCTTTTTAAGGAGGGCGGAGGCGGCATTACCCCGTGGCATGCTGATCAATACTACTGGCCATTGGAAACAGAAAAAACCGTTACCGCATGGATCCCTTTACAGGCAACGCCTTTGGAAATGGGACCACTGGAATTCAGCTCCGGCAGTCACCAGATTGTGGAAGGAAGGGAATTAGCCATTGGTGATGAAAGCGAAACCCTTATTCAGCAGCGCTTAAAGGTCACGGATTTTCAACATATCATTGAGCCCTTTGATCTGGGGGAAGTAAGCTTTCACTCAGGATGGGTCTTTCACAGAGCCGGAGCAAACTCAACCAACGATGTACGCAGGGTAATGACCATTATATACATGGACCGGGATATGAAGCTGAAAGCGCCGGAAAACAAAAATCAACAGAACGACTGGGATACCTGGTGCCCGGGAGCACAGATCGGCGAGATCATTAATACCCCTATGAACCCGGTTTTATACGAACCAGCGTAAAGTTTGTGAAAACGTAAAGGGCGTTCTTTGCGTAATTCTTTTTTAAAAGCACATTGTTACAATGAAAATAGGTTATATATGTCCGCACTGGGGGCAGGAGCATGTAGCGCCTGAGGTGTTTATAGAAAACGCTATTGCCGCAGGATATAACGGTGTGGAAATAAATATAGGCGCCTTAGAGAACAGCGCGCATTGGGAAAAAGTGCTCCGGGAGACTGCCAAGAACGATCCTGACTTTATACTGATCGGGCAGATGGTGCTCGAAGAACGCTATAATCGCTTTGACCAGTTTTATAAGGAAATGCCCGAGCGGCTGGCATTGATTGCTGACTTTAATCCTGCATTTATTAACTCGCATACGGGTAAAGATTTTTTTTCTTTTGATGAAAATTGCCGGTTGCTGCAGCTGGCAACCGCTTTCTCCGAACAATCAGGGATTCCTGTATATCATGAAACCCACAGGGGGCGTTTTTCTTATGCCCTGCATGTTATGCCCCGGTACCTGAAGCAATATCCAGGACTGGACCTGGTAGCCGATTATTCACATTGGTGCAATGTATCTGAAAGCCTGCTTAATGATCAGTCGGAAATACTCCGTTCCATAGCACCGCATATCCAACACCTGCATGCCCGTATAGGCTATGAGCATGGTCCGCAGCTGGCAGATCCCTTCGCCCCGCAATACAAAAACTACCTGGATACTTTTACGCATTGGTGGAAGCATATTTTATTACATCACCAAAAGAAGACCGGTCTCTTTACCATTTGTACGGAAGCCGGGCCTGTACCTTACATGCCCGTAGATCCTTCAACAAATCTTCCCCTGGCGGATCAGTGGCAAGTGAATACAGCAATGCTGCAGTATCTAAAAAAAATATTCGCCGATAATGCTACAATGGCTTAAAAGCAGCCTGGCGTAAAATTGTTTTACCAATGGGTATCAAAGTGATCGTTTGCGCTGCATTGCGATCCTTCTTGCTGGCTTTTAGCAGGATGGTGCCATTTTTATAAACGGCATCGTTATTGGTAATATACCCATATTCTTTTCTTTCGACAGGTACGTACAAATAATCTTTAAAAAGAGGGGTGTATACTTTTCCAATGCGGGAGGTAGCCTGTATCGGGAAGGCATAAGCCAGTGGACCATAGAAAAAGTAATGTGCTCCGTTCAGATCCTGCTGATCAGCGATAGCGGCTTTAAATTCCAGGTGAACCGTTTCATTCTTTTTGAACTTTTTCCGGATCACCATAAAATCCCCTTCCATCGTATAGGGCTGGTTTATTACTATTCCTTTTGCCCATGCGGGTTTCCGTATTTTTAGTGCAAAGAACCGGGCTGCAGTTAAAGACAGCGTAAAATTAAAAGACAGATCATAGGGATAGCCGGTCTGCTCCTTTATTTTTACTGCGGCCCCATTCATCGTTGTATACACTTCTGAAGGACCCAGCAGGGTAGCCACCAACACAGAATCGCCCTGTTTCATCCACATGTGCTGGACATAATAAGGCGTTATCCTTCCTGCATTGGGTACGCAGCAGACAGCAGCATCCTGATGGGCCGGAGAGTATTTATAACGCACCTGTTTCATATCACCGTTGGTTCCTCCGTTTAAAGTGCCCGTCATCTGATAGGAATTATCCGTTTTCAGATAGGCAATGCAGGAGTGATCCGGGTTTCGTGCACCCTGTGCCGCATTGAAAAAAATAGTTTCAATCTTATCTGCAAATAAACTCATGCCGGTCTTCTGCAACAGGCCCGCATAGCTATCCATCAGCTCCTGTATAGAACAATATTCATACCCTGTATTTGTCGCACCGGCTTTACGGCCGCCGATCCATTCATCGCCAATGGGGCCGCCGGTTGGTGTGGTCAGGTCCTGTATCCTTTTTAAATAGATCTTTAATGCCTCCCTGTACTGCGGATCAGCGGTGCTGAAAGCCGCTACCGTTAAAGGACGTATATGTTCATAAGCGTGTACGCCATGATCAATCATTTTATATGCAGGATTAAAAAGGCTGCTCCACTGAACATCTTTCTCAAAAGAGAAATTAGAAGAAAAATTCTGGTAAAGAAATAATGCGTACCGACGGTACCTGGGTTGTTTTGTAAGCCGGTACAATTCATCACAAATATCTGTAAACGTTAGTCCATGTGCCACGCCGCCGGAAAATTCTTTTCCTGCAAAAAAGGGATCCGAGTTGTCAACCGGGTAGTTGTTCATAACATCATCAACCGCTCTTACAATAGTATTCCATACTTTTTTATCATTCGTGGCTTCATAGTACGCCAGTAATCCTCTCAAAAGGGTTGTTTTTGCCCACAGCTCGCCATTTTCCGCTGAGAATCTGTAGCGGAGCTCTTTATCATAAATGCCCAGGTAACCGTCCTTATCCTGTGTAGCCATTATTTTATACACATACTCTTTTACCTTCTTTTTATCGGAGGCATTATCGAGCAATAATACATTGCGTATGTAACCATCGCGCCAGTTGGATTGTGTTTCCGAATTCCACCATTTATATTGATCATCGCCTGCCACATCTCCTTCTTTCAGATTGCCCAGGTCCTTTGTCCTGCTGTGCTTATGCAGGCGATTGGAGTAAATAGGATCATTGATCAGGTCCGGTACGATCTGGTCCAGGTTACCAACAAAACCCTTTATATCTTTTTCCATCTGTTCTTTCATCCATCCTGCCGGCTTCACCGCTCCAAAGGGTAGTTTTTCCAATTGCTCTCCTTCTAACCGGAAGGCCGTTTTTTGTGCAAATAAGACAACCGGTAACAGCATTAAAATCAGGCTTGTAATAATCTTCATCAGCTAATAAATATATTATGTGTATTCAAATTATACACGTTCAATAAGACCAGATTTGCATTGCAATATGCACAAAAAATAAATGTTTCATGCTATTAAAAAATTATTGTCTTATAATTTTCCAGTAAGGGTCCGATGGGATCCGCATGTCCAACAGAACTTTATATGTACCAGCTTCTGTAATTTTAAGATTCGTTCCGGGAAAATCTCCTCCATTCCAAGTATGGTTCATTCTGAATTTCCATTCACCAACCTTCATTGGCAATACTTTATAAAAGGTTTGTGTTGCCGGGTCGAAGTCAAGATCTACATCCGTATTCCAATCAATTGCACCATCTCCAATAATTGAATAATCAGACAATACAGCTTTCCATGTTTTAGCCGTAAGATCCAGGTCTATTTTGTAATATCCTTTTCCGGTTATCGCAAAGTTGCCTCCACCATTATATAAAAGGGTGCCTGCATTACCTGTATTGCTAACACTCCCGAAGGAATTGCTCCAGTTTGGATCTGGCGTGAATTTAAATTCATTCGAAGGATCCGTTAAATTAATAGATCCCGAAAGTTTGCCGGCTGTTTTGTTGCCTGATACTACATACATTTTTGCGATAACCGATGATGCAGGGTCCCATCCCTGGTAGGCCCCGGGTGTAAGTAAAAAGTCCTGGGTTAATATTCTTGGCCAGTCTTCGTATGTTGTAATGGTTAATGGAACAATATTTGAATAAACATTCCCTGCTGTCGTTCTGATTCTTAACTCATAATTACGCGTCCGACCAGCCGGTGAAAATGCACTTAATAACAAGGTATTGAGTTCCTTTGTAGTAAAAGGCTGCGATAATGCTTTTCTTTCCAGACTGGTCTCTACCAGAGAATCTGATTTAAAATTGTGCCCCGCCAATGATATTTGTAGTACGTAGCCTAATGCGTCATTAAATCCCAGGTTTATATCATCATATGTAAGCCTTAATACTGTATCATTTATATTATCCTGAAGTAAAGTCAGTGGTGTATTTATATTACTACTTAATATGGGCGTATTTGTATTCATAATCACTTTTGTTTCATCCTTTTTACAGGAGGCAACAAAAAACAGTATAAAAGCAGTTATACTTATAGATAAATATTTCATCTGACGATCGTATTTAAAATTAATAGTTCGGGTTTTGCTCCAGTTGTGGATTGGCTGCTTTATCCGCCGATGGAATAGGATAAATATTCCGCCAGTCTTCAACGGCTTTTCCATTTACCGTACCACCTTTCCAGGGCCACAAATAACCTGCCGTGGTAAACTTATTATAACGAATGAGGTCAGTGCGCCGGAATCCTTCCCAGTACAGTTCCCTGCCCCGTTCATCCAGAATAAAATCCGTTGTAAGTTGTGCGGTCGTTACAGGTGTTGCCCCGGCTCTTGTCCTTAATAAATTGATATAGGTTAATGCCGTTGCCGCATCTCCACCTGATCCTCCGCGCAGCACAGCTTCCGCATAAATCAGGTATTGTTCCGCCAGCCTGAAGATCGGAAAATCCATATCAGCAAAATCCAGGCTTGTTCCTGATTTATTAGCAGTTCCGATTTCAATATTTTTAAATTTCGTAATCCCGTATCCCTGTACAAATTTGGTCTGGTCTGCAATATCCAGTGTCTGCCCGTCTGTCCAGAACTGTGCCCGTTTATCCGTATTGCCGCTTATATCGGGGAAAAGACTGACCAGTGCTTTTGTGGTCCGGATACCTGCCCAGCCGCCCCCGATGCCAAAAGACACGGCAGGCATTGTGCCACCCACCGGCGCATGTGTTAAAAATGTCGTTCCTCCATAGTTCTGGGTTTTGGTACCATCATAATTAATGGTCAGAATAAATTCATTTTTATTCTTATCATTATCCGCACGCATCAGGTTTCTGTAATCGCTGATCAGGCTATACCCTGCAGTAATTACTTTTTTTGAGTACGTAACGGCATCATTATAATCAGCAGTGCCTGTATAAATAGCTGCATTCAGATATAGTCGCGCTAACAAGGCCCATACAGCCGCCTTGTCTGCCCTTCCATATTCATTGGTCCTGGGATCGGGTAACAGGGTTTCGAGATCTTTCAGCTCCGATTCAATATACTGGTACAGGGCCTTTCTGCCGATCTGACCAGGTAAAGTGGTGGAACCAATAACAAAATCTTCCGTAACATAGGGAGGATTTCCAAAAAGATCTAACAGCACCCAATACTGATAGGCCCTTAAAAAGCGGGCTTCGTTCCTGAAATTCGCAATATTGGCTGCTGTTGCACCCGTAATCCCTTTGGCTGCAAGCTGGTCATCAGCTGCATGTTTTATAAAATCGTTCGCTAAGGTGATCTGGTACATGCACCTGTAGTATAAGCCTGTAAGGAAAGGATTACTGGCAGACCAGTTCATATTGTGAAAATCCTGTATGCCCGCATCTCCCCACGATACCACAGATTCATCGGTACTCAATTCCTGCGCACACCAGAATAACCGCAGGAAATCAGAGGTTCCTTCATCAATGCCCAAAATATCCGGATTTCCTGCCGGGCCTGTATTACCGGTCAGTGCGAAGGCTCCATAAATTTTTGCTGCTGCTTCAATATATCCCTGCGGCGTACTGTATACCTGTTCAGCAGTAACATCATTCAGTGGCAGGCGATCCAGCTTTTTACTGCAAGCGGAAACAAGCAGGATTACCGGCAATGCAACTAATAACTTTTTCATCATCTGTTCTCTTTTATAATTTAACACCGTGAAGTTTTTGTCTAAAAATTCAGATTTAAGCCCATACCATATATCCGCGGACGGGGATAAAAATTATTATCGATCCCGTTGGGCACTTCCGGATCCAATCCTTTATATTTTGTGATCACAAACACGTTCTGAACATTTAAATTCAGCTTCAGATCTCCTGTACTCCGGAAGACTTTCCCCAAATTATACGCAACATAAATGTTATCCATTCTCAGGAAAGAGGCGTTTTCAATAAAATAATCAGAGAGCGCGAACTTGTCGCTACCCGCCAGAAAATTCGTATACAAAACATCCCTGGAGCCATTGTTCAGAATTCCCAGCGGGTTCAGAATATTCACCTGAGAACCTGTAGCTGATTCTACATTATTGTAAACATAATTGCCTACATTGGCCCTGGCACTAAACCCGGCGCTCAGTTTCTTATACGTAACATTGGAGCTCAGCCCGAAGAAATACTGGGGATCCGGGCTTTTATAATGATACAGGTCATTTTCATTAATTATATCATCATCGTTACGGTCAACAAGCACATTTTCCACGGGTTTACCCTGCTGATTATATACCTGCTGGTATACGTAAAATGCGTTACGCGGAAAACCGATAGACTGTATCTGAACGTAGTTGCCGGTAGCTCCGGTTATACCACCGGTCAGTGACCCTGCAAAATTCGGGTCATCCACAATGGTCAGCTTTGTGATCTCATTTTTATTATAAGTAGCGTTAAAATTCACATCCCATTTTATATTTTTTGTCTGCACGGGGATCACAGTTAACAGGAACTCAATACCCCGGTTCTCCATGCTTCCGATATTAGCAACGATCTTATTGGTAAAATTGGTACCCGCCGGCTGATTGATCTGGTTGAGCAGATCTTTGGTGTTCCTGTAATATACATCAATGCTTCCGTTAATACGGTTGTTTAAGAAGCCATAGTCGATGCCGATGTTATAGTTACTTGTCTGCTCCCATTTCCGGTTATAATAATACCCACCGGGGCGGTACATCTGATAGAAATTATCCCCCAGCTGATATAATGCATTATTGGTACTCAGGTTATAATAAGAAATATAATCAAAATCACCGATCCCATCCTGCTGGCCGGTAATACCATACCCCAAACGCAGTTTCAGATCACTCAGCACTGTTGTATTGCTCAGGAATGGCTCATCTTTTATTTTCCAGGCGAATGCCCCGGAAGGAAAAACACCCCAGCGATTATCCGGGTTGAACTTTGAAGAACCATCTGTTCTTAAAGTAGCCGTCAGCAGGTATTTATTCTTAAAACTATAATTCAGCCTGCCATAATAAGAAATCAGTGTGTACCGCGGTTTATCCATGGCATATGTGGGTACAGATGCAGGAATGACCGTTCCGTCGTAAGTAACATCCGGATAGTTCATACTGCGGGAAATAAAGTCATAGAATCCATACCCGGCCGTTACGTCAATCCGGTGGGCGCCTATATTCTTTAGATAGTTCAGGTAAAACTCAATCTGGCCGTTATCCCTCCAACCAGAATATTTGTTGTTTTGGCCGCCATGAAAAACTTTGTTCGGGTCCTGATACCGGTTATACCCCTGGGCAGCACTATCATCCACTACAATTCCCCCAATACCGTGCGCTTCATCAAAGCCCATATTCAGGTTGGCCCTCAGATCCGGGAGAAAATGAAATTTATAATCTACCTGAATGTTTCCAATACCTCTTAATACCCTGCCCCTGTTGTTGTATTGCATCAGCAACGCAACCGGATTCAATGTAGCAAGCGCTTTTAAGCCGGATGCAGTTGTTGGCTGTAGCCACTCATAATAGCCGTCAAACCGGTTACTGCCCGAATAAACCGGTTGGGTAGGGTCAAAACTTACAGCCGCCCCGATAGCGCCCGTGTTCGCAAACCGGGTATCCGTCTGGGCTACTTTCAGATTGATATCGATCTTCAGGTGATCATCCAGCAATGAAGGGTTTAAATTGAACCCAAAATATTTCCGCTCCATTTCACTGGTCTTTACAATCCCGTTCTGCTTCAGATAACCAACGGAAACCCGGTAGGGCAATTTTCCCTGAGCAGCTACTCCCGAAAGGCTAAGGTTGTTATCCGTGGTGACAGCGGTCTGATAAATCTCTTTTTGCCAGTTGGTATTGGCATTGCCCATTAAAGCGATCTGGTCAGGATCACCGTTGTTCTGCACATAATTCCTGAATTCCTGTGGCGATAATACGTCCAGGTATTTGGGTATTTGGGAAACCGTAAACTGTGTGTTGAAGTTGACCACCGGTTTGCCGGGTTTGCCTTTTTTGGTGGTAACAATAATAACACCATTTGAAGCACGGGATCCATAAATAGCAGAGGCAGACGCGTCCTTAAGGATCGTAAACGATTCAATATCGCTTGGATTGATCATAGATAAAGGATTGGGAGATCCGGGCAATGCGTCATTACTCAGCGCCACTCCATCTATTACGATCAGCGGATCATTGCTGGCATT
>DASVMC010000467.1:0-7346 GCA_036384555.1 Niabella sp.
CCGTAAGGATAGAGCTTTCCTCGCATACCGATAGCCGCGGGGGTGATGCTTTTAACATGACTCTTTCCCGTAAGCGTGCGGAAGCTGCTGTCCGGTATCTGGTAAGCAAAGGGATAACTGCCAACCGGCTACAGGCTAAAGGGTATGGTGAAACGCGGTTGCTGAACAATTGCGGAAACGACGTTCCGTGCAGTGAGGAACAGCATCAGCTGAACCGGCGTACAGAGATCAAGGTTATTGAATAATAGGGCACTATTTCAATCCTGTTTTTTTTCATGATCCGGCAGCCAGCCGGCAATCGTGGATTTGAAAGGGGCCAGCAGGTCCCAGAACCAACGGTTGCCGTCATGTTCCTTTTCACCACAATCAATAACCGCGCAATATTGCTGAATAGGCGCCGCTATTTTTTTGATCAGCTGTAACTGGACCATACGGTCTATATATTTTGCAAACTGATCCATATACAGGTGCCCCCATATTTCTACTGCCAGGGAATCCGGTGTAATACTGAGCGGCTGCCCATATGCCTGCTCATAGGCAATAACGATCTCCTGCACCAGTTTATCCGTAGCTGCATCAGGGTTCTCTTTTAGCAATTGCCGGAGGTGGTCATCATTCTTTACATGGACAGCATGTAGCTCCAGCCGGATTTCCACGCCAGATAAGAATAAGGTCATGAACTTTTTTCAGCTTTTGTTTTTTTAAGTTAAAAATAAATTGCATTCCTCTATCGCCGGGGCTGCTGGTTTTATTTCTTCATCTCCTCCAGTTCTTTTTGCATCCGGAACATTTCATCTCTTAAGCGTGCTGCTTCCATAAAGTCCAGGTCCTTGGCTGCTTTTTCCATTTCTTTCTTGGTTTTACCAATGGCTTTTTCCATTTGCGGAATGGTTTTATAAACCGCGGGGTCTTCGGCCGCTACGGTGAGCATATCCTCATCAAAGCCAATTGCATTCCGGTCTTTTTCATCAAAACCTTTAATGTCCAGCACAGAAGTCTGCTGAAATACCTGTTCCTTCGATTTTTTAACGGTCCGGGGTGTAATATTATGTTCAATATTATAAGCGATCTGTTTTTCACGGCGGCGACTGGTCTCATCAATGGTGCGTTGCATGCTCCCCGTCATGATATCGGCATAGAAGATAACCTTTCCGTCCACGTTCCGTGCAGCACGGCCCGCTGTTTGGGTCAGCGACTTTTCATTCCGCAAAAAACCTTCTTTATCGGCATCAAGGATCGCTACCAGGCTTACTTCCGGCAGGTCCAGCCCTTCCCGGAGCAGGTTCACCCCCACCAGCACGTCAATTTCACCTAACCGCAGCTGGCGCAATATTTCTACCCGGTCCAGCGTATCTACTTCACTGTGAATGTATTTTGATTTGATGTTGATCCGGTGCAGGTATTTGTCCATTTCTTCTGCCATCCGTTTGGTCAGCGTGGTCACCAGCACCCGGTCTCCTTTTTTAACCGTTTTGTCGATCTCATCCAGCAGGTCGTCAATCTGGTTAATACTGGGCCGGATCTCAATGGGAGGATCCAGTAAGCCGGTAGGGCGAACCACCTGTTCCACAATCACGCCGCCGGTTTTCTCCAGTTCATATCTATCGGGTGTTGCTGAAACAAAGACGACCTGGTTCTGCAGGTGCTCAAACTCATGAAAATTCAAAGGCCGGTTGTCCAGTGCCGATGGAAGGCGGAAACCATAATCCACCAGTATCAGCTTCCGGCTGCGGTCACCACCATACATCCCGCTGATCTGCGGCATGGTCTGATGGCTTTCATCAATCATGGTAATATAGTCCCTGGGAAAATAGTCCAGTAAGCAGAATGGCCTTGTACCGGGATTGCGGCGATCAAAAAAGCGCGAATAGTTTTCAATACCATTGCAATAGCCCAGCTCTTTGATCATTTCAAGATCATACTCCACCCGTTCTTTGATCCGTTGTCCCTCTATCAGCCGGCCCTGCTGGTTAAAATAGTCTACCTGCGCCTGCATTTCATCCTGTATTTCGAACATCACCTGGTTGATCACGTCTTTGGGCGCTACATACAGATTGGCAGGAAAAATGGCTGCATTTTCCATTTTGCCGATCCGCTTGCCGGTAACTACATCAATGCTTTCGATCTGTTCAATCTCATCCCCGAAAAATGTAACCCGGTACCCGAAATCCAGGTAAGGAATATTGATGTCCACGGTATCTCCCTTTACCCGGAACGTACCTCTTGTAAATTCGAGTGTGGTTCGGGTGTACAGTGAGTTGACCAGGGCGTGCAAAAATCCCTGGCGGGAAATGGTTTGCCCCCGGTCAATGCGGATGATCCCGTTTTCATAATCAGTAGGATTTCCCATACCATAGATACAACTTACAGATGCCACTACAATAATATCCCTTCTGCCGCTGAGCAGACTGGTGGTGGCACGCAGGCGCAGTTTGTCCAGTTCCTCATTAATAGCGAGGTCTTTTTCAATATAGGTATCACTTACCGGCATATACGCTTCCGGCTGGTAATAATCGTAATAGGACACAAAATATTCTACGGCATTTTCCGGAAAAAACTGCCGGAACTCGCCATACAATTGTGCTACCAGGGTTTTGTTGTGCGTGATAATCAGTGTCGGGCGTTGTACATTCTGGATCACGTTGGCCATCGTATAGGTTTTACCGCTGCCGGTAACTCCTAGTAAGGTCTGATATTTTTCTCCTTCCAGGATGCCGGCTGTCAACTGACGGATCGCTTCCGGCTGGTCTCCTGCGGGAGGAAAAGGGGTATGTAATTTAAAAGGCATGAAATTTTAATATTAAAATCCCGGTGACTATATCGGGATGAGATTTGTGATTCTGACCAATAATGGTCTTAGATGATAAACATCCGGTTAAACCGAATGGTTCGGCAGATTCCTTTTTAAATACTGTGAATAATCGGTCTGAACAGCTTTGTACGCTTTTGTCATAAACGGTGAAGAGAACATAAAATCTGCTGTGGCGGCATTACAGGCTACCGGCAGGTTATAGGTTGCTGCAAGCCGGAGCAGGGCCTTCACATCAGGGTCATGCGGCTGTGCTTCCATCGGGTCCCAAAAGAAGATCAGCACATCCAGGCGTGCTTCTGCAATCATTACTCCAATCTGCTGATCACCACCCAGAGGACCGCTTAACAGCTTGTGTACCGGCAATGCCAGTGCTTTTTCCAGCAGCGTACCGGTAGTGCCTGTGGCAAACAGCTCATGTGCAGCCAGCTGCTCTTTGCAGGAAAGCGTCCAGTTCAGTAATTCTTCTTTCTTATGATCATGCGCTACCAGCGCTATTCTTTTTTGAGGTTCCAGAATTCGTTCCATAGTTCCTGTTTAGGAGGTTAAAGATAAATCAATCTGAGGGTACTGTTGCGTTTCCTGTTTAGCTGCCGTTTTATATAAAAAGATCAAAAATAATTTGTTATGAAGAAAACTGTTTATGTGTTGACGATCAGTGCCTTTGTTTTTTTCCTTATTTCCTGTAGCGCTGTTCCACGATACATTAATAGTCCCGAGGTTCAGAATGCGGCCTTTTTTCGCGAAAAGGGGGGGCTGAAGCTGGGGGCTGCTTTTGCAGCAAACCCGGACAAATTGTTTGCTGATCAGGAAGCTGAAAACAGTACTATCCGGGGCCGGGACAAAAGCCTTGGGGTTGATGTGCAGGCAGCGTATGCTTTAACTGATCATTTTTTTATACAGGCAGCGGGAATGCACCGGTGGGAAAAAGACCTTTTTAATAAAGATGCGCTTTCAGATAATGAGGGCAGTGTTGTTACCTATACCCGCTCAATGTATGATTTAGGCGCAGGATTTTACACGGCAGTGAATGCGAATGGTAAGATCTATTTTAATGGCGTTTTGGGAGCCGGTTTCGGCACGTCAAAGTCTGAAGATCTTGGTTATCCGGAAGAAAGGAAACGCCGGTACGACTTTGATTTTGTTAAATATTATATAGCCCCTTCTTTTCAGTTCTTTTTTACAGAATATGCACGCCTGGCAGTGACACCCCGTTTTTCACTGTTAACGGCCAGTCATATCCAGACCAATTATTCCTCAGAGGAACTGAATCTTTTGAACTATTATACGCTTCCGGGAAAGGCCAAAGTGTTTTTTGAACCAGGGCTGCTGTTCCAGGCAGGTTTACCCAATGTACCCTGGCTTAAACTGGATGTAGGCGCACAGGTGGCCACCAACCCGCTGACAGGAAAACATTACGATACTCAGCCCCCTGTTGCGGAAGAAAGCTGGAAACTGCGTTCGCGGAGATTCCTGCTTTCGCTGGGTTTGTCCTTTTATCCGTTTGAGAAAAAGTAAGGCATATCAATAGCGCATAGCCCTTTTTTGATTGAAAGGGACCAGCTCCGGCTTGTCTATAAAAGTGATGCGTACTGAACATAGCCGGTTATAAAAAGGATAAAACCTCCGGGAATCAATTAAATTTGCAGCTACCATTGAAAAAAGTAGTGTACCTCCATGAAGCAATTCCGCAGCATCCAGTTTATTATATGTTTGGTTATCAGTAATGTGTCAATGGCTCAAACCGTCATTTTACAAAGCGCGCTTAAAGATTTCTTTCTGAAAGATGATATAGAAGAAGGGAAGGTGCAGGTGGTTAAGGACAAGGATGATCATTTTTTAAAGGAGGGCGCTTATATTGTAAAAATGGATGAAGAAGGGCGCAGGAATGAACATCTTCAGCTGAGCTTCAATGTGGATGCCAGTGGCAAGCTTCAGGGAGCGCTTCGGTCATTTAATCCCGATCATGATTTTGTTTTTGCGGCCACTTTTAAGGAAGGTATTATGCAGGAATATACAAAAGCAGCGGAAGGAAGGGTGCTGGAAAAGGGCTATTTCAGTAATGATACCTGTTATGTAAAAACATTTGACGAGGAGGACGGAAGTTTTAAAAGTGAACGCCGTTACTGGAACGGGGAAGAAGTCTATTCCAAGGCAATGAACCTGTCCGGCTGGGATTTGAGAGACCAGGCCAATGGAATCTATATGGATTATTATGGTAAATCGGATAAAATAAGGAACCGGAAACAAACCAAAGATCTCCCTGCCGGCATCGAAACTACGGAAGAGTCTTTTGCTGAAGACGGACACCTGCAATCCAAAAAAATTGTCTACAAAGATGGAAGCAGCAAGACCATTAATGAGGACGGCAGTTATGAAATAATGACCCCGGGAAAAAACGGAAAACCGGATACCATCAGCAATTACACAAAAACCGGGAAACTGATCCGGACCGATAACGTGGTCTATCCGGCAGCAGCTTCGCCTACTCGTTCGGAATAAGCATGATGTGATTACCTGCTACCGGTAAAGCTGCGGAATTGTTTTCACACGTGCGCATGTCCCGCCGGTTTTAATGCTTTACCCGCTGCCCGTCAAAGCGTGCGATCCGGGCAACAGTTTGTGTCAAAAACTATAAATACCCCATCAATCAGTTAAATTTGCAGCCCGCTGCCTTAATTGCGGTGAATTTAAATATGATGACCAGTACCGAGATCCGACAGGCTTTTTTAGACTTTTTTAAAAGTAAAGGGCATGAGATTGTGCCTTCTGCACCTATTGTGGTAAAGAACGACCCGACCCTGATGTTTACCAACGCGGGAATGAACCAGTTTAAAGATTATTTCCTGGGCAATAAACAAAGTCCATATCCACGGGTTGCCGATACTCAAAAATGTCTGCGGGTGAGCGGAAAGCATAATGACCTGGAGGAAGTGGGCGTGGATACCTACCACCATACTATGTTTGAAATGCTGGGTAACTGGAGCTTTGGCGATCCTGCCAATCCGGCAGGCGGCTATTTTAAAAAAGAAGCGATTGCCTGGAGCTGGGAACTGTTGACAGAAGTATTAAAGATTCCCAAAGAACGTTTATATGTTTCCGTTTTTGAAGGAGACGAAAAAGAAGGACTGGCCTTTGATGAAGAGGCGGCCAATGAATGGAAAAAATGGATTGCAGCAGACCGCATCCTGAAGGGGAATAAAAAAGACAATTTCTGGGAAATGGGCGATACCGGCCCCTGCGGCCCCTGCTCGGAAATTCATGTGGATTGCCGTCCGGATGAAGAGCGGCAGCAGGTAGATGGAAAAACCCTGGTGAATGCAGATCACCCGCAGGTGATTGAAATATGGAATAATGTATTTATGCAGTTCAACCGTCTGAAAGACGGTACCCTGCAACCCTTACCGGCAAAACATGTGGATACCGGCATGGGTTTTGAACGGCTGGTGCGCGTACTACAGAACAAAACATCCAATTATGATACGGATGTGTTTACCGGAACGATTGCTGCGGCAGAAAAGATAACCAACAAAAAATATGATGGCAGTGATAGTAAAACTGCCATTGCGTTCAGGGTTTTGGCAGATCATATACGTGCTATTGCTTTTACTATTGCAGATGGCCAGCTGCCTTCCAGTACCGGTGCAGGATACGTGATCCGCCGGATATTACGGCGTGCCGTTCGGTATTATTATTCTTATCTTGACTATAAGCAGCCATTGCTGAACCGGCTGGTGCCCGTTATTGCGGGCCAGTTTGAACAGGTGTTCCCGGAACTGAAACAACAGGAAGGATTTGTAAGCAAAGTGGTTAAAGAAGAAGAAGATTCCTTTCTGCGTACCCTGGAAAAAGGCCTGAAGCGCATGGATGAACTGATTAACCAGATCAGATCTGCGCATGCAGCGCAATCTGCGGAGATGCTGTCCGGTAAAGATGCTTTTGAATTGTATGACACCTATGGCTTTCCGATTGACCTGACAAGACTGATCGCATCGGAGAATACTATTCTCATTGATGAGCCTGGTTTTGAGGCAGCAATGCAGGAGCAAAAAAACCGCAGCCGTTCTGCAACGGCTGTTGATACAGAAGACTGGCAGCAGGTACACCCGGACGTGCCTGCAAAATTTGTGGGTTATGATGATCTGAACGTTCCCACGCGTGTTGTAAAATACCGGAAGGTAAAAGCCAAAGGAAGGGAACAATACCAGGTTGTTTTGGAAACAACGCCTTTTTATGCAGAAAGCGGCGGACAGGTGGGCGATACCGGCACGCTGAGTTTTGGAACTGAGCGCATCCGCGTACAGGATACAAAAAAAGAAAATGACCTGATCATTCATCTGGTAGATAAATTGCCGGTAACCATTGACGGTCCGGTAACCGCAGTGGTAGATTTTGAACAGCGGTTAAATACCACCTATAATCACACGGCCACTCACTTGCTGCATGCTGCATTAAAGCAGGTATTGGGCCCGCACGTAAATCAGAAAGGCTCTTTGGTGGCCCCGGATATTTTGCGTTTTGATGTATCGCATTTTGC
>DASVMC010000468.1:0-14011 GCA_036384555.1 Niabella sp.
GTTGTTGAAGTCACCTCATCTTTTACAACAAATTTGTCACGAGGAGAGCGGCCGGTAAACTGGCCTGTTGATATCACCAGGGCACCGGTGTCGTTCAGCCGGCCCTGCCCGTTCATAAGCGCATTTTCCACCAGCTCATCTGCTGTTAGCTGGTAATGGATTTGGTTGGTTAGGTTAAGGCCCACTGCCTCCAGTTGTCTCTTAGGAAGTGCGAATCGTTTAACAAGCATAGCGTTTTAATTTGTTTAGGTCGCAAATGTATAATTAGAAAATATCTAATTAAAATAAATTTTTAGACTGTCAAATTAGATAAAATCCAATAAAATGGACGGATATTTCACAACTCCCATAAAAGCCTAATATAAGGTGGTAAAAACCGATCCGGTTTTTTGAAGAAACTGATTTCCAATATAATGGTCCGTCCGGTTCACATAACCCACACTATTTTTCGATATCCCGTATATTGGAAATATTATGATTCGTTAGCCACTCTTTAAAACTCATTACATCCTTGGGGATGAAATGAATAATTTGACCATTTTTCAAAAGAATACTAAATATTCCCGAAGCTTCAATATATCTGTTTAAATGCTCTGCTTTAAATTCGAATTCCTCGAACGTGTCATTTGGCGGTTTTATCATAGTTTTCAAGGCAGTTGTTCATTGCAAAATTAATAAATATAGCACTACGATAATGTGAAATCAAAGCTATTTTAAGGGTCACCTTTCCCATTGGACAGAAGTTAAAAAAGGTTGAAAGTAACTGACTTCACTATTGCAATGCAAAGCCAGTATATAAATACTGGCTGTTTTCTGACTTTAATTTAGAGAAAAAAGAATAGAAAATTTTGCAACTATTTTGTACTTCGAAAAAAAGAATCATCAGGTGAGATTGATGCCCATACCTGGCACCGGTTTAAAAATCTCTCTAAATTCTTTGATGCGGTCTATATCCGCCTGCTTCATCAAAAAGGGCCCGTCTTTGAAAAAACAGGCCGTTGCTAACCTATGAAAAACACTGTTGTTAAGTTCTTTTTAAAAAAGTAAAAACTGAAAAAAATAAAAGAGTTTCCCGATTTTTTTAATGCGTTACCTTATTTTATTGACTGGAAGTATTCCATTAATTATGGGGCTGTCTTTTTCCCTTTCTGTTATGAGAAGTTTCAAATTTAATGAATTACCGAAAAAGCTCCTTTGTCCCTGAAATCCGAGGCCAATTGTAGTGTCTGATTTAGCGCGAATAGTAAAGAATTCATCTAATGCAACCATGGAACCTTCTGACATTAAGTTATTTATTCTAAACTCAAACCTTCCATTGGTAAGTGTGCTACTCTGCAACTTTAGATTAACCGCCTTATCGGAAATATTATCAATATTGATTACCACTTCACAATTCTGTACTTTTCCCTTGTCCTAATAAAATACAACGACCGGTTTAATGGAAATTAGTGAACTTTCAAGCGTTCCATTGTCATACAAAAACTCACAACTGAACGGATACTTCAATAATTCTTCCCTATCAATTTATAAAGTGTTTGCCCGTTAAATAGTAGCGTCAAAGTGTCCTTTTTCAAAACCTCAGTATACCTCTTTTCTGAGAAGTTTTCGATTGATTGGAAGACCAAGGACTCTCCGTCAATCTTAGCAACAGAACCTACCAAAATCGAATCCGCATAATTATATTTTTTGACATCAAATTTAAGCTGTGGATTTTGCGATACTAATTGGAAAAGATTTCTTGGAATCTTTACATCATAATTGCCATGATTCTCTATTTTCATAAAGAAACCGAATGATATAGTTGTAGTCAACAACAAAGATCCCGGACCATAGAAAGTAATTTCAGCATTTTGATATGTCACTTTAGCAGAATCTCTCTTAAGTTCACTAAGATTAGATTTCTCCAAAAGTATCCAATCATCCGGCCTCTTATGTATGTTGCATACAAAATTGTTGGAAGTAGAAGCAATAAACAATAAGATAATAATTTTTTGCATCCTTTGATCTTATATCAGCTGGCCCATATGGCCCTAATTGCTACCATTTTTCATTCAGATACAAATCACTGCTTTCTATTATAAACAAATCTGGCAAGCAGAACCTTATCGAAAAAAACGCTTATAGTATCCTTTTTTAGAAAATTTTGATACTCTTCATATGAAATTCCTTTATCGCTATCATAATTCAGAACTACGTACTCCAATTTTTCCCCAGAGTTTAAAACAATAGAATCACCAGTTTTATACTTTTGGGAAACATCATAAAAATCTTTCGAACCAGATCGGAATTCAAAACGTTTTTTGGAGATTTGTATTTGCTTTGAAGAATTATTTGTAAAATCGCAAAACAGTCCGCCTGTAATTAGTTTACTATTTCCTATTCCAGGAACCCCTGTAACCAAATTCGTAATTTTCATTTTAGCGCCCAAAATATCAAAATCCTTTTCCGCATCAAGAGATTTTACGTTTACCCAAACGTCTGGTGGCCTTGATAAAGTAGATTTATCGCAGCTATTAAAATTTGACGCAACACTCAAAAGAAATAAAACTAATATTTTCATGTAGTAACCATTTGTTTCAATTAACGCCAGTTATTTGAATTTTCATAATCAAACGCCCCATACTCGTTAGTACCTGGTTTTGTATATGGATAAATTCCTTGGAACGGCCACATATACCATTGTTCATATACCCCTTTCATAAACTGTACAGACCATCCTTGGGTTAACTGCTGATAAAAATGATAGGTTTCATGCACCCATGTTTTAACATCATCTAACCCGCTTTGGTTATTAATCATTGCGGATTTCCCTTCGGTCAACCCTCGTTGCCATATTCCACCTGCTCTATACACAGGACCATATGGACCAAGTGGCTTAATTCCAAGATCTTCACCCATTCTTTTAAGAGCCTCCCGTACTTCTCCAGTGGGAACAATTGCCGGTCCTAAGACTGCAAGATTAATTGTAGTTCCGACAAACGACCCAACCGCCCCAGCTTTTGCCCCTTGCCAAAAATTTCCTCCTCCTATTTCCGCACCTACACCACCTACCAGGCCACCTCGGGCTGTTGTAATCGCTAATTCTGCAACCGCATTAACAACGCCAGCTCCAAAATTATACTTTTGAAACCTTATTCCTTTAAAATTCGGAATAGCGCCATCGAGAATTCCGCCAGCTGCAGCACCCAAGACTGTGCCAACAGTCACCTTATTACCTAACGCCAAGTTAGTACCAACTTGAGTTGCAACATTTTTGACTATTGAATAAGCCATCGATTGCCCAATCGCCCCAATCGACTGTCCGAGGAGGCCAAGCGCGCCTCCTATCGCACCACCAACAGCCCCTCCAAGAGCCGCTCTGCTAAACCCTTTCCAGGTCCATCCTCCGCCGTTTACGACAGTAACCGCTGAATAAATTGCCGCAGCAATTACAGCACCTTTAATGGCAGCAATTGCAACAGGAATTAAAGCTGCTAAAAATACGAAATTTCCATCTCTGTCTATAAATTTTAACGGATTTCCGCCAGCATAACTATATCGATTGTACCCCCAGGGACTCCATGGATCGGGCACATAATTATCCGGCCCAAGCATGGTTCCCGTCATGGGGTCGTACATGCGGCCATTCATGTTGATCAGGTTGAAAGCGGCTACATGCTCGTGCCCCGTAAACCCTCGATACAGCCAATCGGGAACTGCCGGAACACTACTATAGGTCCAATTAGCGGGGTTACGCTTTCTACCCCAGGCATCGAAATTTTGCTCCGCTACCAGCGTACCCGCTTCGTTGGTAACGGCCACGATACTGCCTATGTGATCGGTATAGGTATAATAAATACTAATTACTCCGTTTTGCTTAACAATTATATTATTTAAACTATTACCTGCAGGAATATAATAAATCTCATAAGTGTTGCTTCCTTTTACCAAACCCTCTATATCTCCCCAATAACTTTTAGTTTCGACGGTAGTCCCACCATTTTTCAACTCACTTGTTAGGCGTTGTTGATCTGAACCATAAGTATAAGTTAACACATACCCATTTTCGCTTATAGACTCCGTTTTCCCAAAAGCAGTGTAGGTAATATTGTGAATTTGAGTTCCGATGATTGTATTCGGGTTTGCGCCCGAAGGGTTGATCGGGCTTAGGCTTGCAAGAGCATGAGGCTTGGAAGTATTATAATTATAATTCCCGATATCAGTCTTTTGCAAAATTTTCCCCTGACCTCCAGCGTCATATGTAATGGCAAACTGTTGTGTTGTTCCTATCCTCGCACTGGTCAGTCTGTCAAAAACGTCATACGTAAAATCTTCCTTTAGATTCTTGATTGCATCACGCCTACTTAAGAGATTCATGGTATTCATCTCAAAATCCAGGTTTAAGTCTTGAATACCAGCTGTATAGTACCTCGTGGCCGCTTCTTTGTTATAATCCCACGTCACACTCTTCGATTTTCCATTTCCAGTATTATAACCAGTGTAAATTCCACGGCTATTCATTGCAGTGGCTGTAAAGAGGGTTTTTATAGTAGCACCCTGTTCGTATTTCTTTTGGATAATAATACCATTATCATCATAAACATTGCGGATTAAAAAACCTGCGGGGTAAGAAGTGGTCGCCAACTCACCCCTGGAATCGTATGTATAACTTTTAGTCATACTGCTCCCAGAAGCAGTTAATGTCTCAGACGACAACCTCTGCAAATTATCATATTGGAAGGTTTTTACATCTCCACCAAAGCCTACCACCTGGACAACATTATCATTGCTTTTGCCGGAGCCCGCCTCATAATAGTAAGTATATGTGGTAGTGCCCTGCGTTCCTGTCGTTGTTAACAGCCGGCCAAAGACATCGTAGGTTGAAGTTTGAATTTTGCTATTCCCGTCCGTCTGCTTCGTTAACTGGCCTAGAGAATTATACTCGTAGCTGATTGCAGATGCATTTGCATCTGTAGTGCTGGTTTTTCTGCCATAACTATCGTAAACATTGGTTACAAAAATTTGGCCGCCACTGCCCGCTGTTAATTGATTACCCCAGCTATCATAGGTGAAAGTCATATTTGCACCGTTGTCGCTGCTACCGATTAGCTTACCGCTGGCATCAGCAGTTTTGCTCGACCACTGGCCAGCACCATTTGTTGTTTGTACTGTGTAGGTTGAACCACCCGAAGTAGAATAGGTCGTTGAAATTGAGCTGTTATTACTATAAATCGAACTAGGCCTTCCATAACTGTCGTAATAGTAATAAGTGTAGTCAACAGGCTCCCCAGGGTAATAGGGTAGTGTTTCATAGCTTAGCTGGCCATAATAGTTATAGTATTTGACTTTTGTAAGCCATTGATTGCTAAATCCGCGTTCCTCTGATTTTATCTCCCGGCCTACAATGTCTATATAGGATTTTATTGGCTTACTTCCATCTGCTCGCTGCGTTAACATACTATACCTAGCATTTCCCGCCGCAGTCTCCCAGCTTCTGGTTATAGTGACAGCTGTCGCATCCGGAAAATCTGTTTTTGAGATTCTGCCATACTCATCATAATGATATGTAGTCGTTAATCCATCCGTAGAAGTTATAGTATTGTGCACGCCCCATCGATCGTCATACGTGAACGTCTCTTTCTTAACCACACCTCCACCTGTCAGCTTTTTTTCTAAAACAAATCGTCCAGTCGGGTCATACACAATATCAATAACAGGTGTTACCACACCAGGAGCGCTGGTGACGGTGTGAGTAGGTAATCCAAACCCGTTATAAGTATTCGTTATCGTGGTAGCGATAGCAGTACCTGAATTTTCGGTGGCCACTTGCGGTAAACCCTGTGCCGTATAAGTTTGCGTGGTGGTTTTGCTTACCTGTGGCCGCCCGGTCCTGGTCTTCTTTGAAATCTTAGATGTTGGAAATACTGGGTAGGGGCCACCGCCATATGTAGCATAAGTCGTGTTCGTGGTTTCCGTTTCCAATACTGTGGTAATATTAAAGTCATCCGTTGCTCCGTCATTGGCTACACTTTGTGTCACATTACCATAATTATCATAGGTATTTAACACTTCATGCCCTTCG
Source organism: Niabella sp. (assembly GCA_036384555.1). Lineage (GTDB taxonomy): Bacteria > Bacteroidota > Bacteroidia > Chitinophagales > Chitinophagaceae > Niabella. The sequence continues at coordinate 6,062 of DASVMC010000468.1, forward strand.
GTAGTTAACCAGTCATGGGTAAATACCCGGTCATACTTCATAAAGAAGCGTTTGTCCTGGTAACCGGTGGACAATGATTGGAATGTTATGTCATAACGTGTTCGTGTTAATAAGCCACCATTGTTCAGATGTACCTGTGTTACCCAGGGATACAATGTTGAGTACGTCAAATTGATCTCACTCCAGCTCCGGTTTACATGACCGATATCATTACGTATATCTGTTCTCAAAAATCCTAATACTCCCCGACCGGTGTTTTGAACCACCAGGTCTTGATAGGTATAATACTCGTTAGATTGATAACCAATCCCATTCGGTCTCCTGATATTGGACACCACATACATCGGTGGTGCAGGAACCATATAAGCTGGAATATATGGCGAGGATCCGTCCGATGGGTTGAATTCTCCTTTTGTGCGCTCATAAACGGCGCTGTTATCTTTATTATTCAATAGGCCGTAATCAAAATTGGTCTGGTAACCGAGATTGCTTGCAGAAACCAAAAGGTTCTGTTCTTTAAATGGTTTGGTCAACAGAAAACGACCATAATAGGAGGTAGAACTCGCATTACGAATCTTCATAAAATCTGGCTTTCCGTCACCATTAAAGTCCCCTGTTGTATAAGGAGATTCTGTATTAATGCTTGAGGCCAGTGAGTAATCCTCATAGGTGAAGGAGGTTCCGTTAAAGTAATAAATTACGTGATTACTTGAAGAAGTCGTTTGATCGATCGAATGCCAGATCTCAGACTTTCCGTCTCCATCAAAATCCCCTACACTTATCATCTGACCATTACTGTAGCCATCCCCTAGTAGCGTGATCCGATAACGTTCTCCCGCGAATGGTGTTACATTGTAAGCCAAACCGGTGCCTAAAAAAATCTGCCATTGAACAAAAGCATTATCCTTGGAAGGCCTTACAAATAGATCTGTGATTCCATCGCCGTTAAAATCACCTGGGAAAATACGATAATCAGTTTTAATTCCAGTTGTGGTATACAAAACAGTGCTGCCATAACTATACCCCGAAGATGCGGGGATGGGCATTACCCGCAATACATAACTTGCTTCATTCCTCACCACCAGTAACTCCGTTTTACCATCACCGTCAAAGTTGATCGGTATTATTGATTTTGATTCCGCCACCGAATTCGCTGCAAAATCGCCAGTCGCTCCGTTTACCCCCTGACCGAAGCCCAGGATCTCTTCATTAAAAACCCCCGTGGAGGGACTTGAAAAGAAAGCTTTGTATGCGTTGGAATATCCACTAACGCCTGTGATCATTATATAATCCACATGACCATCTCCGTCAAAATCACCCGTAACAAAAAAGCTTCCCCCTTGCTTCCATTGCTTGTGAACTCCATAAAACGAGCTCGGAAGCGTGTTGTAATCCATTTCTTTATAGCTATAGGATTTATCTCCTGGGTTCAGCCCCGGAGACATCCTCGAATAATTAATATGTATCCCGGTCAGATCATAGCTGTTCTGGTTGAACTTTGCCAATACAACATCGTCCTTTCCATCACCATCAAAATCAGTAATAGCAAACGGATTCTGGGCCGCGTCAACGCTCATCACTTTTACATCCTGGTTGGGGATTTTCGCCTGGATGTCATATACATACTTACCTACACCTGTTGACTGAGTAGTAATATCATAGATCTGGTACTTTCGAAACCAGGTCTCGCCGTTGCCCGTATTGTATCTTGTAGAAAATGACTGTACATCCTGCATTCCATCACCATCAAAATCCCCGGAATAGTTTTGATTGGTGTTATAACCATGCTCATTCATTAAAACCACGTCGGACCCGCTCGTACTCTTTCCATAAGTGAAAGTGATCGGGTTCAGCGCCGTACCACTGGCGCCCGCCTCTGTAACGCTCGTTAGAAAATACTTTTTTCTTAAATACTGATGCGCCAAAGTATAACTCCGGATCTGCGTGCCATCGGCTTTCTTTACTTCAATACGATCCAGAAGATTTCCAGAATATAGGGATTCTCCTGACAAATAAACAGGAGCGCTGGCCCAGTCTGCCCTAGTGGAATATGTAAACAAAATCTGATAAGAAGGAGCTGTGCTCGTATTTACATTACCAGTATAGGAAATACTGCTTAGGCTGAAATATCTATTTGTCGCGTTAATGCTATAATTATAAAGTACATAATTACCACTTGCATCTGTCACCCTCCTCAATAACCACAAAACCGTCTCTGTTCCGCTGGATGTACGTACTTTCATATTATCTGAACCGTACTCCAGAACCGTTCCGTTTTTGGTGGTAACCTTAAACCAGTCAGGCGAGTTTCCATTCCCACTCATTGCCTCTATCTTACTGAACCCTTCCTGTTCGGTTCCGTATACAGAACCGGCGGCACCATTAGTACCGCTAACCAGCATCAAACGCTGACCGTCAAGAACAAAAGCATCGTTACTTCCTGTATAATCAACAGGTGTCGAAATACCATTATGAAACACATTCTTTCCTGAACGTGTGATCATCGAAATCGATGACAATGACCAGCCTAAGCCACTGTAACCGCTGCCACTTCCCTGGGAACTATAACTTAAAGAGATTTCCGGTTGGACACTCTTTATTCCTGCAGGGATTTCTATCGGTACGGTATAGGTTGCGGCTCCGCCGCCGTTACTTCCAGCCACGCCTTCTGTCATCCCAACCGGTCGGTTGAGATCTATTGTTTGCCCGCTAACCGCATTCACTAATGTCATAATTACAATCAGAAATACGGTTTGTCTGCAAATCTTTCTACATAGTAGCTGGTATTCTGGCACGCTCATACGAATCTGTTTAAAGAGTCACCTTAAAAGTTAATCACCAAAACTATCGATACGAAATACAAAAAAAAATACGTACCGGTACGTATTTTTCAAACAAGCCAGATTTGATACCTTGTCGTTAAATGAGTTATTGACCTAAAACAAATATTCATATTCGTTCTGATGACAGTTTCTTTTATCATAGCATTCACGCTTTGCGTATTAAATGCCCTCACGGTTCATTCCCAATACTACAACAGACAGGTACGTGTGGACTCTTTAGATAACTCGTATATTTTCCAAGTAACAGATAAAAAAGTTCAAACACATTCATTGCACTTTTATTATTGGTTTAAATCTGGAAGGATCCATTACACGCAAGGAAGCTATTACGGAAAATTATTGCACGGATATTATAAAGTCATTGATAAGGAGCGGCGACTGTTACAGCAGGGGCGCTTTCGATTAGGGGAGAAAAAAGGTGCCTGGCGTAGTTGGTACCCCAATGGTTTTCTCAAAAGCAGGCAGCGAATACGCTTTTGGGATGGCTCAAATCATTTAGAGGAATTTTCAGACTCCGGAATTCGAACTAAAAACGGCTTTTCTAAAAATCAACTATTCTCTGGTTTTATACTGGAAAATGTAAACGACAGCCTTATAAAAATATATTATAAAAAAGGTGTTAAGCAGCCCGTCTCCAAAAAATAGTGCATCAACATTTAACTTTAAGTTCGAAATTGGGCGCAGGCTCGCTGCTGGCAACTCTCGTAGTTTCGCTAATTATTTTATCAACATGTGGACTGCTTCTTCTTGCTCTTTACTACTTTAGGTCCGCTGAGATTAGCGATCTGATTGATCAACGCCTTTCTGATGATATAGAATCTGCTATTACACTGGCGTTATCCGATAATCTTATAAACGGCACATCAATGCGAGATAGTACTCTGCTGTTTGAGAACAATAATGCCGATTCGGTCCACTATTCAAATGAACTCTGGGGGTGTTTTCGCGCCGCACACGTATCTGTCTCTTACAAACGTCGCTCCAAACAAAAAGCCTTTCTTTACAGTGATTCAAAGTTTCTTTTTCAAAACGCCAGCCTTTATCTTGCTGATCATGATCGACCTCTATCTGTAACAGGCGACACCTATATCAAAGGCGTGGTCTTTCTTCCCAAATCAGGTATCCGCAGCGGCTTCTTTCAACATATGGGATTCTCTCGTAAAAACCTCATTGAGGGAACGATAGACAGTAGTAAACGGCAATTACCGCCGTTACGTACCATTTATCGTAATTATTTTCAGGACCTAGGAAATTTGACTTTTAAACCCATTAAGCCTGCCGGTCTGGCCGACACCAGGCAGTCCTTCTCAAAAGATTGCAAATATATCTATATGTCTCGCGAAGGAATTATATCGAATCAAAAATTATCGGGTAAAATAATAGTATTCTCAGATTCTGTTTTGGAAGTAAGGGCCGGCGCTAGGTTAAAGGATGTTCTTCTGGTTGCCCCTTATATTCATTTCTCCGGTGGATTTAGGGGAACTGTACAGGCAATTGCATTAGATAGCATATCTATCGACCAGGGATGCGTCCTTGAATACCCGAGTGCCCTAGTAGGTATCGGTCGTAGTAACAGCATAGGTTCTACAGGGTCTACTATAACAATTGACTCAAACAGCACCCTACATGGTATTGCCCTTGCTCTTAGTCCAAGTGAAAAGACCAATATACGTCCCGTAATCAAAATCAAAAAAGGAGCCGAGATTAAAGGAATGATTTACAACGAAGGCTATTCTTATCTAAACGGCATGATAAACGGATGCATATTTACGCATTTTTTTTTCGAACAACGGGGGCCAATGACTATGGAAAACATTTTAATTGACGCCCAAATAAGTCCCTCAAAATGGTTTCAGGGAGCCGCGCTTTATTCTATCTTTTCCGAATCAACTCATCGCAAAATAATAAAATGGTTGTATTAAAATTCAGAAGTAAACTCAATGCTTTTTCAATACTAGAATCTGTTACCACAATGGTTCTGATCCTGATTATATTTTTTATTGCACTGCAGTTCTTCGTCAGTCTTAATCAATCTGGTTTCAGTTTACAAAAAGAACAGGCCAAAGGAATATTAAATGACTTTGTACAAACCTCGCTACGCCAAAAGAACTTTACCACGGACAAAATGGTAATTGACAGTTGGCCGGTCACAAGAGAAAAAATATCTTATAAAAACTTGACGGACGTTGATCAGATTATATTTACAATCTATAAACGAGACTCTGCGGCGACACCTTTATTGGTTCGTTACCTCCTTGTAGCTAACCAGTTAGCTGAGCAAAAAATTGATCGTGACTTCGAATAAACCATATTATTCGAAAAAGATACCGGCATTTACAATACCGGAATTAGTAGTTAGCATGTTGCTTATGTCAATTTTATTTGGAATCATTGCTACAGTTTATATGATAATTACAAAACAAAGTCAACGCAATTATGCGATAACCCAAATTTTTACCGAATATATCTCTACGAAGAAGGTGATGCAAAATGATTTTGATCAAGCAACAACCGCAACTCTCGGCCAGTTAAACAAAATTTCACTCAGGATCTTCGCTCAAAACCAACCAATAACCATTACCTATGAAATTGACAGTTTATATATTCTGCGAAGAATTGATGAAAAAACAGATACATTACTGCCCGGTGCAGTTATTACCCAAACAACAATCGTTGCGGATACAATTCCATTGTTGACTACATTAAAATTATCTCACCTGTATAAAGGATTACATTTTTCAAGCATCCTTGAAAAAAAATATGCAGTATCTGATTTATTAACTGATTCTATAACCTCTTTAACTACAGATAATGAATCAACCAATCGATATTAAATCTTTAAAGTCGTTGGCCAATCAGGAAAAGGGTCAAGACCCGAAAGGGCAAGAAGAATCATTATCATTTATGAAGCGATTGGAAATAATCCTTTCAAAAGACATTCGTTTATTTGGCAAGCCCTTTTCCGATAAGATAAAAGAATCTTTTTACCTTGAGCTTGGAAGTCTCATGGATGCAGGTTTGGATATTCGTACTGCCTTACAGTTAATTCGGGACGAGCAAGCTAAAAAAGTACCTAAGTCAATCTTGACTACGATTCTTCAAAAGGTAATCAGTGGAAGTAGCCTATCATCCGCAATGAGGGATAACAGTAGTTTTACCCCCTATGAATATTTCACTGTCGAAATAGGAGAAGAAACCGGTAAACTGAACACGGTATTACAACAACTTTCCGTTTTTTATAAGGCTAAGATCAAACAGCGGCGACAAATTATAGGGGCACTTACCTATCCAATTATCGTTATGTGTGTGGCATTTTGCGCTGTATTTTTCATGATGAATTATGTAGTGCCCATGTTTGCAGACGTTTTTAAACGTTTCGGAGGCGATCTTCCATTTTTAACCCGACAAGTTCTAAACATATCCAATTTTATGCAGGCTGCTGCGGGTAAACTATTCCTCGTGCTATTAGCGGTCTTCATCTTTATCAGCATTAACCACCATAAAACCTGGTACAAAAAGTATAAAGATCTACTCTTACAGAGATTGCCGTTTGTTAAAAATATTGTTTCCAAAATATACCTGGCCCGGTTTGCCTCTACTATGCAATTACTGCTGGGTGCTAAAGTACCATTGGTTCAAGCTTTAGCTCTAGGAAAACAGGTAATGGGATATTATCCATTAGAACAGGCTCTCTCCCAAATGGAAGCGGATCTCTTGAAAGGGCTTCCTCTGTATGAAAGTATGGCCACCCAAAAAGTGTTCCCATCCAAAATGATAGCACTCGTAAAAGTAGGCGAAGAGGTCAACGAGTTGGAGTTATTTTTTAAGAATCTCTCTGAACGCTACAGCGAGGACCTGGATTATCAAACCGCTCAGTTAAGTAAGTTTATCGAACCAGCCATTATCATCATACTTGGCTTAGTAGTGGGCGTGGTTCTCATTGCTATGTACCTTCCGATGTTTAATATGGGTAACACCATCCAATAATCACATCTCTTTTCTGGACAGCAGATAAATTGACGGTGTCACAAGAAAAATTTGAAATAATTCGTCAGAAGGATTTTTCACTGAAAAAGTATGAATTCCCAAAGAATTAGTAATTTATCGGAAATCCCGCCCTTTAGGAATCTGTGCTTCTCCTGCCTTGAGGCCTGTTTCAGGTCGCATAAGTTGATGCAGCAGACTAGAGCCGTCGTAACAGATTTCTGCGATGACATGGGTAACCAAACCTTCTTTTTGCAGTTTGCCAGCCACCACCAATACTTTTGAGTGGAGCACTTCTTTTCTGAACTTTTCAAAGAGGTTCGCAAACACCACCACATTCACGCTGCCGGTTTCGTCTTCCAGCGTTACGAAGCAGATGCCGGAGGCTGTTCCGGGACGCTGGCGAACGAGCACCAGGCCGGCGACCTTTACCGGTGTGCCACCTGGGAGCTGTTCGAGTTGCTTTGCCGAGAGCACATTTTTTGAAGCCAGCCGGTTTCTTACAAAACTTAACGGGTGCGCTTTTAAAGATAATGACGTGCTGCTGTAATCCTGGATTACATGCTCTGATAATGACATTTCAGGAAGTAAGACGCCTTGTTCCCAGGTGCTTTCGGAAGGCTGCCCTCTAAAGATGCCGCGCGGATGATCAGCCAGGGCGCTGATCTCCCATAGTGCTTTTCTTCTGTCCAGGCCAATTGAACGGTAGGCGTCCGCATTTGCCAGCAATTCCAGCGCACCGTCGGAAATACCAGCATCAATTAATTCATTAATGCAGCTATATGGTTTCCTGCGAGCGTGGGTCAATATAGCGATCTCCTCTTCTCCCAGTCCTTTCACGTGTCGAAAGCCTAAGCGTACCTTATAATATGTTTCCGTTTTTTCAACGAGAGTATTATCCCAGGAGGAATGATTGATGTCTACCGGCACCACAATAACTCCGTGCTTCTGTGCATCTCTTACCAGCTGCGCCGGTGCATAAAACCCCATTGGTTGACTGTTCAGCATGCCCGCAGCGAAGATGTCGGGATAATAACATTTGATCCAGGCCGACACATAGACCAATAGGGCAAAGCTTGCCGCGTGGCTCTCAGGAAATCCATAACTTCCAAAACCCTCGAGC
>DASVMC010000469.1:0-6513 GCA_036384555.1 Niabella sp.
ACAAAATCTCTGCTTTCCTTACACACAGCCTGCAACCATTGAATATCGGCAAACACCTGCTGTACCTGGTCACGCTCTTTTGCCAGGTCTAACAAAGCTTTTGCATATCTGGAGGCTAAACGGGGATTCGGCATATCTTAAATGTAGAATAACGAATATTAAATGTCAAAATGTAAAAAACGATCCGGAACCGGCTTAGTTCAATTTGATGGAGTTTACCAGGCTGTTGATGTATTCTTCCTGTTTTGCCTGGCCGGCTAATTGCTGTTTCAATATTTTTTCACTTACTTCAATCACCATTTTACCCACTTCATTCTTTACATCAGTAAGAGCTGCCATTTTTTGCGCGTTGATGGCCTGCTGGGCGTCAGCAATGATTTTTCCGGCTTCCTGTTTTGCCTGTTCCTTCGCTTCGTTAATGATTTTATCTTTTGTTTCACGCGCTTCTTTTAAAAGCTGTGACCGCTCTTCACGTGCCTGCGCTAAAAGATTTTCATTTTCACTTTGCAGCTGTGCCATTTCTGCCTTTACTTTTTCGGCAGAAGCAATAGCTCCGGCAATGTTTTGCTCGCGCTCGCTTAATGACTTAATGATCGGTTTCCATGCGAATTTTTTAAGCACCAGGAACACTACGATGAATGCTACAAAAATCCAGAAAAAATAACCAAGATCAGGAGTAAGTAATCCCATAATTAATAAAGTTGAAAAGTTGATTTATAATGCACAGCTGATTCCGGTAACTATCATAGCGCGACGCAATAGCAACGCCTGCGGTACCGCAGCTGATCCTATAAAAATAAAAAAGAACTTTAAAAATACTGCATCCGCCGCCCTTTGCTTTAGATGCAGTAAATTGTTTTGGTGAAGCTATTACTTCAATACAGCCAGTAAGCCTGCGATTACCGCAAACAGGGCAACACCCTCAATCAAGGCTGCAGATAAGATCATAGCACCACGAATGTCGTTAGCTGCTTCCGGCTGGCGGGCAATACCTTCTGTAGCGCCTTTACCAATCTGGCCGATACCGATACCGGCACCGATAGCTGCCAGGCCTGCGCCTACAGCACCACCAAAGTGAGACCAGCTTCCGCTTACTTCCAACAAAGTGTTCATTAAACTCATGACTCTGATTTTATATTGATTAAAAATAAAAAACGTTATTAATGATGGGGTTGCACATCTTCCTCAAAATGATGATCGCCAATGGCCTCGCCTATGAATATGGCAGTCAGATTTGCAAAAATATATGCCTGGATAAAAGCCACCAGGATCTCAATTAAATAGATAAAAACCGCAAATGCAATGGACACGGGGGTAAAAGCTACCCCTGCAACCTTGGACATTTCGGAGAAGATAAAAATAAGGCTGATGAAGCTGAGTATTACGATGTGTCCTGCTGTCATGTTGGCAAACAGACGGACAATTAACGCAAAGGGCTTTGTAAACACACCCATCAGCTCTACAGGGATCATTAATATTTTAACCGGCAGTGGAACGCCCGGGAACCAGAAGATATGCTGCCAGTAATGCCCGTTCGTATTAAAGATGATTACAATAAACGCAATAAGGCCTAAAACAGCGGTAAAAGCAATATTTCCTGTAACGTTTGCAGAGCCAGGGACCATGCCTAATATTGCGTTGATGAGGATAAAAAAGAAAATGGTCAATAAATAAGGCAGGAATTTCTGGTATTTTGGTCCCAGGTTGGGTTTGGCAATATCATCTCTTACAAAAGTGATGACCGGCTCAATGGCATTTTGCAAACCTTTGGGTGCCGAAGTAACGCCCTGGCCATTTTTGTATTTCTTTGCGATACTGGTCATTAACCATACCAGCAATACAAGGGATATAAGCATTTGTACCACATTTTTCGTCATTGAAAAATCGTACACTTTTACAGATTCGTCCACGTTCCCGCTGGCGTCTACAGCTACTACTTTGTCATGCTCCAATTTATAGCCATTATAAGCTTCTTCTCCATGATGAAATCTGGAAGACAGGAAGGTGGAAAAGCCTCTTTGGGGAGAATATAGAATTACAGGGAGCGGTAAGGTACCATGGATCTGAGTGCCGTCATCCTTTTTAAAATTAAAAAAGTGAAACTCATGACTATCAGCAATATGGTGCAGGATGGCTTCACCCGGATTGAATTTTTCTTCAGTGGCAGTTCCTTCTGCAGGTGCTTCATTTTGTGCAGCAACTGCCTTTGCCTGAAATATCAAAAAAAGGCTTAAAGCCGCTACCATAAAGGATTTGAACCATTTAAAACCCATACTTCTCTGAAATTTGCGGCAAAGATAAGGCTGAAATGGATAAAAAAGGGAATTTATATGAGTTTTTCAGCGATTCCCGGCCTGTTCTTCCAGGATCTTTTTGATCCGCTCCAGTTCAATGACGTCGATCTGGTCCTTAGGCCGGTTTACAGCCTTTTTATTGGCGATTAGGTGGTTGATGTGCAGGAAAGGTACTTTAATGGCATCAATTTCAGCAGTTCCAGCAAATTTGAGGCATTGCTCAAAAGTATAACCTTCCAGGCCCTTCATCTGAGAGATCAGGTCAATCCGGTATCCGTTATTTAGGTAAAGATAGGTCCAACCTGGAACAATTTGGATTGTTTTCAGCATTTGATAATTCTCGCCAGAGTAATTTTCGAAAGCCTTTCTAAAATTTTCCCGGTTAATTTTTGTATCTTTTAACCAAACATCGATGTCTGCCGTTGTTCTTTGATAGCCATTAAAATTAGTAGCTACCCCGCCTATCATTATGTATTTGACCCTTTGTTTATTCAGAGAATTCCAAAAATTGAGCAATTCGGAATCAAAGACATCCATAAAAACTATTTAGAAAACGGTTTGTAAGTTATTTTGGCCTTTTTCATCATCAGGCTGTCTTTCATAAGAGCGGTCATAACCAGGAAACGTTCTTTATAACTTCGTTTTAGGGCAATGCGTAACAGATCCATTTCTGCTTTTTCATAGTTAGGAAACGGTTCCTGCACCACAGAAAGGTTTTCCTCTTCAGGAAAAGTATGTTTTCTTTCTTTGCCCATACCTTGCAATTTACAAAATATCCGGTATCCAAAAACGGTCATTTTCATTAGGGGCAGCATCCTGAAAGCATTTTTCCGATCCGGATCATACGGCACATCATCTGAAAACGTTCCATATCCGTACGGGCAAGGCTTTTTTTTAGCCGGTACACATCCGCTTCTTCGGGGCTGGAAAAGGTTTGCACGACAGGACCCGGCTCCTGTAATACGGGTACTGGAGTGTCATTTTCCGGGTATTTTTTTTCATCTGACACCTCCGCAATTTACTAAATATTTTCGTATTCTAAATGTTCAGTTAGTCAAATACGAGGGGATTTTTGCTGCCTAAGCCTCCTGCTGCTGAAACTGCATCCGGTGCAGGCGGGCATAAAAACCGTTTTGCGCCAGTAGTTCATCATGTGTTCCCATTTCTACCAGGATGCCTTTATCCAGAACAATAATTTTATCAGCCTTGCGGATCGTACTGAGGCGGTGGGCAATAACGATTGAGGTACGGTTTTTTACCAGTGTCTCCGTAGCGTTCTGTATCAGCAGCTCACTTTCCGTATCAATGGAGGAGGTGGCTTCATCCAATATAAGGATAGAAGGATTGTATAACAAGGCACGGATAAAAGATAATAATTGCCGCTGGCCTAAGGATAAGGTAGCACCGCGCTCTTTTACGTTGTAGTCATACCCTCCGGGCAGCTTCATAATAAAATTGTGCATCCCGATCATGCTGGCGGCAGCAATAACCTGTTCTTTTGAAATTGCCGGGTTGCGTAAGGTAATATTATCCAGCACCGATCCGGAAAACAGGAACACATCCTGTAATACCACTCCGATATTCTTTCTTAAATACGCCGGTGATAGCTGGCGGATATCTGTTGCATCTACCTTTATTGTTCCTTGTTGAATGGAATAGAAACGGTTCAGCAAATTGGTGATGGTTGTTTTCCCGCTGCCGGTATGCCCTACAATTGCTATGGTTTCGCCGGGCCGGATGCGGAAGCTGACATCTTTTAATACCCATTTTTCATCAATATACGCAAACCAGACCCTGCTGAATTCAATGGTGCCGGCAACCCTGTGTTCCGGGTCCCTGTATCCTCCCGGAGGAACAGTTTCTACATCCGGGTTGTCCATTACCGTAAAAACACGTTCTGCGGCAATAACGCCCATTTGTACAGTATTAAACTTATCCGCCAGCATCCTTAAGGGTCTGAATAATAAGTTAAGGCAGAGAATGAAGGAGACTATAATACCCTGCTGTCCCTGTTTTAGTTCGAGTGCTTCACGGGCAGTATACCAGATCACCAGCCCGATAGAAAGCGCCAGTACAATTTCAATAACCGGAAAAAAAACGGAGTAGGCAAAAATGGATTTGATATTCGCGTTGCGATGCTCTTTATTGATCTTATTGAATTTCTGAAATTCTCTTTTTTCTGCATGAAAAGCCTGTACTACGTTCATGCCCGACAAATGTTCCTGAACAAATGCATTCAGGGCTGCCACGGCATTCCTTACCTTGAAAAAAGATTTATTGATAGTTTCCTTAAAATAATAGGTGGCAATAATCATTATAGGAAAAGGAATCAGCGCAATCAGTGTCAGGCGCCAGTCGATCCAGAACATATAGAGCAGCACGCATAGAATGGAAAGTAAATCGGCAATAATAGGAATCAGCCCGTCTGAAAAGATATCGTTGATCGATTCAATATCATTAATGGTCCGGGTGGTGAGTGTTCCTATAGGCGTCCGGTCAAACTGGCGCAAATTAAGATGCAGGATCTTTTTATAAACGGAATCACGCATGTCTTTTACCACGGCCTGGCCCAGCCAGGCTGTGGCAAAGGAAAAAGAAAAACGCATTACTGTTTCAATGAGAATAATGACCAGCTGAATCAATGTTACAAAAATGACCATCCGGGGGAGGGAGCGGGTGATATATTCGTCTACCGTGAGCTGAATGAGCATCGGCCGCACAGGGGTAATGACTGCTAAGAGGATGGCCAGGATAACAGAGAGATAGAATTTTCTCCTGTACGGAGCTGCATAATGAAAAACCCGTCTTAACTTAGAAACATCAAAAAGTGATTTTTTTGCTTCGCTCATCGAACCTGCAAGATAGGTATTCTGCGAACAAATTTTTTTTAAAAAGACCCATATTCTTGCGTAACTTTCACAAATCCAAAAAATATAAGGCATGGCTTTGACAACATTGGCAATTGATATTGGTGGATCCAAAGTAAAAGCAAGTACATTAAATGAAAAAGGGGTGATTGTTCAGGATTATATTAAGCTTCCTACACCAACACCCGCTACTCCTGCAAATCTGATAAAAACGATAAAGGAGCTGGTGAAAGGATTTCAGTATGACAGGATATCGGCAGGATTCCCGGGGTATGTAAGAGACAATATTGTGCATACGGCGCCCAATCTGGGATCAGCGTATTGGAATAAGATCAACCTTGCTGACCTGCTGACCAAAGCACTGGGCAAGCCGGCAAGAGTGGTGAACGATGCAGATATGCTGGGCCTGGGCTGTATACACGGAAAAGGGTTTGAAATGATGATCACCCTGGGAACGGGTTTTGGAACTTCATTTTTTCTGAATGGCAAGTTATTGCCGCACCTGGAAATAGGTCAGCATCCCTGTTTGGATAATAAGACCTATGATCAGTGCATCGGACAAAAAGCTTATGACCACCTGGGTAAGAAAGACTGGAACAAGCGCCTGGAGAAAATAGTGAAAATACTAAGCACCACGTTTAATTATGATCATTTGTTTATTGGAGGGGGTAATGCTAAAAAGATAACGTTTGAGCTGGAGCCGGATATGAGCATTGTTTCCAATGAGGAAGGTATTGACGGTGGTGTGCTTTTATGGCAGCAATAGAGCAAGAAACTATAAAAAACTATGCGGGCACTGATCAAGGCGCTACCTTGATCAGTGCCCGCGTGAACTATTAGATCGATTTTTTTAATTTAAAAAAACAGCCCGATCGATCCGGTGTTACATATTTTCTTCACCGGTCTCCTTTTTATAGGCTTTAATAAAGAGCGCACCCAGGTTTTTGTAGGGTGGAATATAGTCTTCCAGGCCGGTCACATGCGCCTTTTCCCTGAATTCTTTCCAAAAAGGCATCCAGTCTATATCCTTATGATTTCTTAGTGTTTCAAGGAAGATGCGGATGAACGGCAGGTTAATATCCCTGTACCCGGTCTGTTTGGAAGAAATAATGTGGGCGTCACTTGATTTCTTAAGGATGGAATCTATAAGATTAAACCCTCCGCAGGAGCCCATGAATACCACGCGGGAGGTGGGTGTTAAATAGCTGACACTGGTGGGCGCATGATAGCTGTGGCCGCGGTGAAAGGTAACAGTGGGTGACAGATTTTTATCTTCGAGGTATTGCTCCATTACCGACTGGGCCGGGTAATCCATATCATCTTCATTGGGCAGCGGCCTGTTGGCATAAACA
>DASVMC010000470.1:0-1653 GCA_036384555.1 Niabella sp.
AATTCCATAGAAGTGATGTTGTATGGAACGGTGAGGAGTTGCCGCGAGCTGGTGCCGCTGATCATAGATGGTGGCCGCATTGTACACGTTACGTCCATCCATCATCAGCGGGTAGAAGCGGGTAGCTCTGCTTATGGTATTGCCAAGGCCGCTATTACACAATTTACACGTTCGCTGGCGTTGGAACTGGCCCACAGGAATATTTTAGCCAATACGGTTGCGCCCGGGTTTATAAACACACCAATGTCTGTGAAGGCAAACGGGTGTAACGAACTGGAAACAGAGTGGTTCATTGATAATTATATTAAATATGATCATCTGCCTTTAAAGAGACCGGGAGAAGCGGCAGAAGTGGCGGGGGTGGTTTATTTTCTGGCAGGGGCAGACGCCAGTTACATAACAGGCTCTGTTATAACAGTGGATGGCGGTTTAACAATTACATTTTAAAATAAAACCAATTACCTATAAAACGATTGTAAATTATGATGAGCTGTATAGTAGAAAATTTCTTTTTCAAGAAGAAGGCATTGACCATCCATCTGACGATAAATGCGCGATTGCTTTTTAAAACAGGCGGGCTGTTTATATTTTTTATGCTGTTTTGCCTTCAGCTGCTGCTGGCACAAAAAGCAAATGTCCTTTTATCAGGAAAAGTAACGAATGAAAAAGGAATGCCGCTTTCCGGGGTATCAGTAAAAGTCAAAAACACAACCAACGGCAGCAGTACTGACACGGCAGGTCATTTTGAGCTATACGGGGCTGATAATACCATACTGATCGTTTCTCATATCGGATATCAGGAACAAGAGATAAAGGTACGGGGATCGAAAGCCCTTGATATCCGCCTGCAGCCGCTTGACAAAGCTTTGGATGATGTGGTGGTCATTGGATATGGCACACAAAAACGGAAAGATGTGACCGGCGCGATAACGAGTATAAAAACGGAGGACCTGCCCAAGGCATCCAATTCATCCATTACTCAGATGCTGGCAGGACGTGCAGCTGGTCTTACTGCCGTTCAGACCAGCACGCAACCCGGAGGTAGTGTAACGTTATTGATCAGGGGTGCGTCTTCTACAGGAGCCGGTAATCAGCCTCTTGTTGTACTGGATGGGTTCCCTTTAAGTAATGATGGCGTGGAACCTGGTAGCGGCAATCGCTATCAATATGGGAGTCGTGATGTGCTCAGCTCCATTAACCCGAATGATATTGAATCTATTGATATTCTTAAAGATGCATCCGCAACAGCGATTTACGGCGCCCGGGCAGCCAATGGTGTAATTCTGATCACCACCAAAAAAGGAAAAGCGGGGCGTCCTGTCGTAAGCTATAATGGCAATTACGCCGTGCAACAGATCTCAAAACGGTTAAATATGCTGAATGCAAAAGACTTCATGACAGAAACCAATCGGTATGTGTATGAAAAATGGATGATTGAAAACCAGATTGCTCCCTATGGAACAAATGATCCGGCACTTGCAACGTCCTATGCACCCTGGTATACCGATGCACAAATTGCTTCGGCCGGTGCGGGAACTGATTGGTATGGGCTGGTTACCCGGCAGGGAAATATCAGACAGCATAATATAAGCGTGTCCGGTGGCACAGAAGGGACCAAATACCTGGTCTCCGGCAATTATTTTGGACAGGATG
>DASVMC010000471.1:0-8864 GCA_036384555.1 Niabella sp.
ATAAAAGGATTACGATACAGGCAGGAGAGTGTGCTTTTATCCGGCGTAACCACCGGCTGATGCTATACAAGAATAGCAAGGGCGAAGCATTGTACAAAGGGATATCCCTGACATTTAACCGTAGTATATTAAGAGAATTCTATCGTAAACTAAATAAAGCGGGTCTGCCCGAAAAAAGCATCATCCCTGAAGAATATGTATTTAAAATAAATCCCAGGGCTGATATCATCAGCCTGTTCCAGTCCCTGACGCCTTATTTTGATGAAAATCTGACGCCTTCAGCTGAAGTGGCCCATTTGAAGTTGCAGGAAGGGATCTATGCCTTACTCAATCAGTCAGCAGTATTTTTCCCTATCCTGTTCGATTTTACAGAACCCTGGAAAATCGACATCTTGGCATTTCTTAATGAGAATTATATGGATGACCTGACCATGAAACAGATCGCTTCTTATACCGGCCGCAGCCTGGCTACCTTTAAAAGAGATTTTGGCAAGATCAGCAATCTTACCCCGCAAAAATGGCTGATCAGGCGCAGGCTGGAAGCGGCTTATATTCAATTAAAGGAAGGCAGAAAAGTGCAGGATGTATATGTGGATGTCGGATTTAAAAATCCAGCTCATTTTTCTACTGCTTTTAAGAAACGGTATGGGATATCACCAACAGAAGTATAGAGGTGTTTACCGGAATTGCGGGCATGCTCCCTATGTATTTTTAACAACGAGCCCAGCAAGCTGAAAAAGACAGCCCTGGTTAAACTGTAAAAAGAGAAAGCATTTCAGTAAAAACTTAAAGCGTATCATTTCTTTAATTTTTAAATTTGTGCTTCAGCGGGTGATAATGCATTGAAGATTGAAGAAAAAGTATGACATAAAGGAATTCCTGGATTATACCAATATCAGCGGTTATAAGAACAACCATATCCATTTGGTGGAATACCACAAACAAAAGGATATGAGACGGAAATCGGCGCCTGTTGAACTTGATTTTTATCTTCTGGCCATTAAACTGAACTTTGATAAAGACAAAAATTTCGGGCAGACCGTATTCGACCAGGCGGATGCTTTTGTCTATCTCGACCAGCCGGGCGATTTTCTTCAATGGGATGTTGAACAACAGATCTCCGGCTATCATATTTTAATTGATGCCGGCCTGTTCCGGAAAATAGCCAAAGAATATAGTTTTACGTATTATGGGAACCACGAAGCGCTTTTTATAACCAAAAAGGAAGAGCAGATCATTACCGATCTTTTTAAAAAGGCCCTAAAAGAATTTGAGGGTAATGAGCATTTCTCAAAAGATATCGTTATTTCCTATGCTTCGCTTATCCTGTCCTACATCCAGAAGTTTTACAGCAGGCAGTTTGATACAAGAGAGGAATTATACAACACGACCGTAGCTGATTTTTACAAGCATCTTGAAGCGTATTATGACGATCAGCAGCATGCCCGGAATACACCGTCTGTTTCTTACTTCTCGGATAAGGCGCATTTATCTTCCAATTATTTTGGAGACCTGATCAAACACTACACCGGCCGCTCTCCGCAGGAGCATATCCATCAATTGCTTATTCAAATTGCCAAAAATAAATTAAGAACCACTTCATTGAGCATCAGCGAGATTGCTTTTAGCCTGGGATTTGAATATCCTTCCTATTTTGCAACATTCTTCAAGAAAGAAACAGGCATTTCGCCAAGTGTTTTCAGAAATCAGTAAATAGTTAAAGCCTTCCCGTAATTACTTTAAGCAGGTGGCTTTAAGGTCGGAGTACCTTTGTACTGTTCAATTATTTTTTAAAGACAATGACAATGAAAGCAGTAAAATTTAAAAACAGGAATTGGGATGTTGCGGGGATCCTGCAGTTCCCGGAAGCCTTTGATGAAACTAAAAAATACCCGGCAATTGTTTGTGCGCATCCGATCAGCAGCTGTAAAGAGCAGACTGCAGGAGCTGTTTATGGTAAGGCATTGGCCGAAGCGGGCTTTATCACCCTGGCTTTTGATGCTTCCAACCAGGGAGAAAGCGGCGGTGAAGTACGGTTTTTGGAAGACCCGGCAATCCGTGTGGAGGACTTCCGCTGCGCAGCAGACTTTCTGACAACCCTGGATTATGTAGATGAAGAAAGAATTGGTGTTTTAGGTGTATGTGGTGGTGGCGGTTATGCAGCCAATGCGGCAATGACCGAAAGACGCTTTAAAGCGGTGGTAACAGTTGCAGGCGCCAATTATGGCCGTATACTGCGTGAGGGAGACTTTACTGCTGGTGCGGCCATCAAAACGCTGGAAGGGATTGCAAAGCAACGTACCGCGCAGGCGGGAGGAGCTGAACCTGCTGTTACAATATACAGACCCAACTCACAGGAAGACCGGGCAGCTGCCGGGATAAACGATATTGATGTTGTGGAAGCAGTGGATTACTATCAGACACCGAGAGCGCAACATCCTAACTCTCCGAATCACCTGCGTGTGGATAGTCTGGATAAAGCAATGGCATTTGACGCGTTCCATTTGGCGGATTTATTGCTTACGCAACCGCTTCACATAGTCATTGGCGATAAAGTAGGCGCTTTTGGGTCATACAGAGATGGATTTGAACTGTTTGGCAAAGCGGCTTCAAAGCAAAAAAGCATCCAGGTCATTCCGGGAGCAAGCCATTATGATTTGTACGATGGGGCAGCAGCTACCGGTAAGGCCATCGGCCAGATCATTCCGTTTTTTAAAGCACACCTGGGATGATTTCCGGATTAGGGGGTGAGCCTGTCAGTAAAGCAATTTGAGCCCCGCAGCAAAGGAGCTGCGGGGCTTGCTTTTTAATTTTGCGGTATTAAAACGAACGGATGAAAACGACGACAGCTATTTTTGAACGGTTAAGAAATGGGGAAACCATATCCTCAGACGACCCGGATAGTTACCAATTGAGAGCGGCTGCTTTTGTAACAAAAGAACTGCTCGTACAGATGAACAATTCGGCTGATCCTGCCGAAATAAGAGTGCTGTTAAGCCGGATCACAGACAGCGAGATTGATGAAAGTGTTGCGGTTTTCACGCCCCTGTACATCAATTACGGAAAGCATACCCGGATCGGCAAAAGCGTATTTATCAACTTTGATTGTACGTTCCTGGATTTAGGCGGTATTACCATTGAAGTTCACGTACAGATAGCGCCTAAAGTCAGCTTATTATCGGAAGGACACCCTGTAGCACCGGAAAACCGGCATTGCCTGACAGTGGGACGTATCCACATAAAAAGGAATGCCTGGATCGGTGCCAATGCAACGATCCTTGCCGGGGTGACCATTGGCGAAAATGCTGTAGTAGCTGCAGGAGCGGTCGTTTCAAAAGATGTTCCTGATAATACCATTGTAGGCGGTATCCCTGCTAAAATAATTAAACATATTAAATAACAGGAGATGAAATGACGGCATAACAATCATACATCTCCTTTCCTAAGAGCCGGATGATGAGTGGTGTTTCATTTACCTGAAAGAAGATTTATTGATTAGGGTGTACTGCCAGTATCCTTATTCCCAGGCGGGCTATCTTTTGGGCCGCTGTACGAAAGCCTGATCACGGTAGGGGTCTTTTTCTTTACAAAGTTAAACCGGGTAGTTTCTCCATATTGATGCCATACCGAGGGAATAGTGTCGGTTTTATAGCCTTCTTTAATAAAGATGAGATCGGCTGACCAATGAGGGGTGCGTTCTAATTGAAAATATCCCTGCTTGTCTGTTTTAGTCTGCCTTCCTTTTAGGGTATCATTTTCGGCAACCAGCACATTCTCTAACGGGGTATTCTTTTCATCTGTTATCCTTCCGTAATAAAATTTATGCGTACTATGGCAGGAAAATTGCATGAACACTGAGCCGGTGCATAGCATTTTTATGATTTCTGTTCTTCCCACCATTTTTCAGCTTCTTTTTTCTTTCCTTTTTGTACGTCTTTTTCGGTTTCGCCAAGCTGGGTTAAGATATAGGATTTCCAACCCTTATCAAAGTACTTCGCATTGGGCATAAATTCTCCTGCTCCGGTGTCCAGGTCACCGCTGTCGGGAATGCGGTAATCTCCCCAGTTGCACTTTTTGGATTTACTGGTTTTGTAGCTTGTCCAGGTACCGGTAAATTCATTATTGCTAAAATAGTCCGCATAAAACAGCAACGCATCGTACCGGAAACGGTTATTTGAATCAATGACAAAACCGATGTGCATTTTACCGCTGAAAAAACCGGTGGACGATTGTTTGGCATCTTCATAAAATCTGGCTTCACAGATAGCATATCCCTGTTGATAGCCAGGAAAATCAGCAGTAAAGCCTGCTTTAGCTTCTTTAATGGTCAATATTCCCTGGAAGGCCCTTATTGTTTCTTTTACTTTTGTTTTACCGAATACAAGATATTGATCACTGCTTTCGGGGTTTTTGATGACGGAAATGAAATGAACATAGAGCCGTTCAAAGTCATTATCGATAAAACCGATCGGCTCGGCCCTTTGTATTTTTTCCTTGGAATTTTCCCTGTCTTCTGCAATGATATGGTCTGCCATGATAACGGCAGAGAGATCATAATTTTTTAGTTGCGCCAGGAAGTCAGTTCTGGATTCCTGTGCGTGTGCTTTGTTGTGAAAAATCAACAAAAGCAGCAACAGCAGATGTTTTATTCGCATTAAAGGTGTTCTTTACTTTACCCGGTAATTTTTTTTGACAATGACGCTGCATTTAATATGGGGACGCTTCGTTCGCTGCCAAAGCTAAGGCAATAAAGATAATAACAATGAGCAAAATCGGCCGATAAAAGCAAAATTGATTACCGGGTACTTTTTACGATAGCTTAATTTCAGTTGCTGCTCATTAGAGAACTGATCTCATGCCAAAACAGCACTAAGCGCGGTACGCAAAGAGCAGAAATAGCAGGATATCGCGTATCGTGATTTTAAACGTTATTGTTCCCGGTTTATACTGTTCTCCGGTATTACCGGTGCGCTTACCGATCGCCGGGATGCGGAGGGGACGTGGAAGGACAGGAGTAATCATGGCTTTTCATCTTATGGAAATAACAAACTGTGTTGGTGAAATTGATCTATATTTGCAACAATAGTGCAAATGTATTGAAGAAGAAAAATACATATCAACAGGTAGCGGCCGCATTTTTTATATTGCTGCTTAACTTTATTGCTGCTCCTCCTGCACTTTGGCACCAGCATCAATATAAAGCAACCACGCAAATGCTTTCCGGAGCCGAAAAGTCCCGGAAAGTAATTGAAAATGTAAGCGAATCACTTTGTGCTATATGCATTCATCAATATACAGCCTACGAAAAATCTTTTTCATTTGAATGTACGATCAGATTTCTCTTTTCAGTCATTGTAAATGACCTTTATGGCGAGCAGGTACTCTTATCACCATCGCTGACACATTCGAATAAAGGACCTCCCTGTTTGATCTAAAGCACCCAGCAACCAACCAATTGTTTGGGCGGGTTTTCGCTGCAAATTATTATTTTATCGTCCTGATCCCTGTCAAAAGATGAGCTGCTCCGGCTGATATGAACCGCATTGGCGAGCCTATCAATTGAAATTGCAATAGCTGTGTTTATGGCAGGTCTGTAAATGCAGGTATTTATTCTTTTAGTGTGTCTGCAAATACAATGGAGATAAAAGGACGGCCAACTTTTTATAAATGATTCATGGTTATGTTTATTAAAAAACTGCCGATAGTACTGGCATTATTTATAGTGGGATCCTGTGGCAGTAAAATCCCTCAGAAAACAAATGTTTTATTGATGCCCCGGTCACAGCAAAACAAAGCTCTTCCTGCAGAGGATGCTAACGGATCTACACGGGCCGCACCTGTAAAATCGGAGCCAGAATACCGGGTAAAGGAAAAAGATGCTGCAACAGTTACAGCACCTGTCCGGTCCGCATCAAAAGACGGGCCAACCGCCGCTACGGATAACGCCATCTCATTATTATTCGGGTTTCCCCGGGAGGGAAAATACTATAAACATATCGCAGATAGTATGCAAACCTATGCAAAGCCGTCTTATGAAGAAACAATTGATCAGATAGTTGACCAGATATCAAAGAAACCGGTACAGGCGAAAAATCCCGCCGTAAATACCCAATGGTATGCTTCGGTTAATTTCAACATCAGAAAACCCAATTTTGTGATACTGCATCATACCGGACAAAACTCGGTGGAGCAAACCTTATTTACTTTTTCGATTAACCGCACACAGACAAGCGCTCATTATGTAGTAGGTAGGGACGGCACCGTGTATCAAATGCTAAACGATTATGTACGTGCCTGGCATGCCGGCAGCAGTAAGTGGGGTAATATCACTGATGTGAATTCCTGCAGTCTGGGCGTTGAAATAGATAACAATGGAAATGAACCGTTTTCTGACCTTCAGATAACCGCGCTGATAAAGTTACTCGGGTATCTGAAAAGCCAGTATACTATTCCGCAGTCAAACTTTATTGCGCATTCGGATATAGCTCCCGGAAGAAAAATCGATCCAAGCCGGTTCTTTCCCTGGAAAAGGCTGGCAGCAGCGGGTTTCGGTTATTGGTACGACGCAGATAATATGAAAACGCCACCGGCTGATTTTAATGCGCTGCTCGCATTAAAAGTGATCGGCTATGATACAAATAATGCTGCTAATGCAATCAAGTCATTCAAATTGCACTATGTGCAAACCGATACATCGGCTATCTTAACAGACTATGACAAGAAAGTGCTGTATAATATATTCATCAGGTATTAGATATGAAAACCGGTATACTTGCTGGCCGGCAAACTTCAGAAATGATTGCTAAAGTCAATCCTGTCGCGTGCGGATTGCATCTTTTTTGCGCTCAACGGGAGCCGGACTGAAAAATGGTTGGTCCATTATTGTTGTAACCCCGTGAACCGGGATTCAATAAAGTTCCAATTGACAAGTTCCCACCAGGCGGCAATATAATCAGGTCGTTTATTCTGGTATTTCAGATAATAGGCGTGTTCCCAAACATCCAATCCCAATACCGGGATCCCTTTTATCCCGCTAATGTCCATCAGCGGGTTATCCTGATTGGCTGTAGATGTAATCATCAATTTGCCGCCCGGAAGATATATCAGCCAGGCCCAGCCACTTCCAAATCGGGTAGCTGCGGCATTATTGAATGCTTTTTGAAAAGCTTCAAAGGAATTGAAATCCTTCTGGATTGACATTCCGAGCGCACCCCCGGGCTGATTGCTTTCCTGTTGGGGACGTAAGGATCTCCAGAAAAATTCATGGTTATAATGACCGCCTGCATTGTTGCGCAGCTTTAATGAATATCTGGAGACGTTCGCTAGCACATCTTCTATAGCCATTTTGGAGGTGTC
The DNA here is from genome assembly GCA_036384555.1 of Niabella sp. GTDB lineage: Bacteria > Bacteroidota > Bacteroidia > Chitinophagales > Chitinophagaceae > Niabella. Next base: position 7,357 of record DASVMC010000471.1, read on the forward strand.
GATATTTTCCTGCTGTGCTGCTTCTTCCAGGTTTTTTGCGTAAGTCGCTGCGTGTCTGGAATAATGCAGCTCCATGGTTTGTGCATCAATTACCGGCTCCAGTGCATTGTAAGCATAGGGAAGCGGCGATTGTTTCCATCCTGTCTTGATGTCCTTATTGCCAGAAGGATACCCGTTTAGATGAATGCCAGCCGCCAGTCCGGCCATTCCCGTATTCCTGATAAATTGCCTGCGGCTAAGGGTAAAACGATTATTCATAATTTGATATTTTACTAATTCAGTTTAATAGGTCGGTTTATTAATTTGAAATCCGGGAGCATCAGTTGAATAAAGGCCTGTTCCTGGAACAGGCCTTTAAGACGTAAGTGCTAATAAATCGTCAGATCAATTGACCGTTTGTACATGCATATGAAACAGTGTCGCAAAATCGGTAGCACCAAAGGGCGCATTTACATCGTTACTTGCTTTTGAAAAGGCATCATCATACCAGGGATAGTTTTTTGAAAATTTATCCTGGATGCCATGCCTCAGATCTACTACCAGGTCAAAGGTCTGTCCTGGGCTTACTACCTTAAAATAACCGTTCAATCCGATCATCAGATTTTTCTTCCCATCAGCGCTGATGTCGGCATAGTTGTAATCCAGGCCGCCATGATCGCTCAGTCCGCTCAGGTTCACATACCCATTGATCGTTTCGCCGTCATCGTTTTGCTGGTCTACCGGCTTTACTGTTCCTGTGGCCACGGGCACAAAAAAGAACTGGTGAATATTTGCTCCGTCCTCCGGACTGCCTTCGTCCGTATATTCGTCGTTGCTGACCTCTCCGTTCTCTCCATGGAAGACGATCTGGAAGCGGTACTGAAGGTTTGATTTAAAAGTAAGCGTGGGCGTTTCTGCCTTTACGGTATCGCCGTTATTAATGGCGAAGTATTGCCCGGTACCATTTACATAATAAGACTGCGGCGCGCCGTCGGCAGTAAAGACCGTATTGATACCGGTTCCGGTAGCATGCCCGGGTGTAACGATCAGTTCCGTTGAAGAAATGAATTCCTGTGGTGCAATTTTTTGCCCCACATCAGAAGGTGTTTTTGAGCAGGAATTAAACAGCAATGTACCGGCAATCATTACCGTAGCAGATAATAAAATGTTTTTCTGTTTCATTTTTCTTTTGTTTTTAGATGTGTTATTTTTTTTATTCATTAAAATCGGAAAACGGCATGCAACTGTATGTTTCTGCCAATCTCGTCGGTGTAATAGCGAAAGCGGTTTAAATAGTCGCGGTAGGCGCTGTTGAACAGGTTGTCGACCGACAGATCAATGGTTAATGATTTGCCCCCGTCGCCCAGCGGCAACCGGGTACCCCCGCTAAGGCCCCACAGACCGTAGGCGTCCGGCGGTGGTATAAAATCGCTGCCTGGTTCATACCGTTTTTGCCGCGTGACATACAGATAATTGACCTGTAAAAAATTGTCTTTTAGTTGATCTGAGGAACGGATGTTCCATTGTAA
>DASVMC010000472.1:0-6852 GCA_036384555.1 Niabella sp.
AAATGGCGTGTTTGAACGGGCGTTTATTCACAAAGGTTCCCTTGTCTTAATTTAGCAGGGAATTGCCCTTCTTATAAAACGGATTGTGCTGGTTGAAAATGACGAACCAATAAGAGCTGTATTCCAACTGCTTTTTGAGGAAGAATATCAGCTAATTATGTTTGAAACAGGAATACCGGTCATCAACCGCGAAATAGACCTGTCCGATTTATTTGTACTTAAAGCTGTTGGATAACCGAAAAAGATCTTTCCGGTGACATTAGCCTACCTTGCACCTCCTTGTTTTCTTTTTGCCTTTGTGACAAGGCTTCTAAAGGTTCGGTAGGCAGCAAGAGATGAAAAGACATTATTGTTATAGGGGCTTCAGCCGGCGGATCAGATGCAATAAAACAGTTGATCAGCAACCTTCCTTCAACCATGGAGGCTTCTATTCAACATGAGGCTCTAACTATAAAGTAAGAGCCGCTTGTAAAGGCGGCTCTAAAACTTAGACTGCTTTCAGGTTAATCTCTGTTTTTGCAATCTTTGTTAGACTTGTATCGCAGTTTTTTTCCTCTTTTAATGTCTGCAATAGGCGATTGAGTGCTGTTTTATGTTCCAGCAATTTTGCATACGTAGCCAGTGTGCCATAGGTAGCAATTTCATAATGTTCTACCTTTTGGGCGGCCGCGATAATAGCTGCATCCCGTACCGGGCCTGGTTTTGTTTCCTTAAGAATGCCATCTGCTTCTTTAAGAAGACCATCCATCGCATCACATTTCTGAGCCTGTGCTTTTTTACCAATTGATTGAAATACTTCTTCCAGGCGGGTCACATGACCAGTTGTTTCTTGCAAATGACTGCTGATTGCGCTTTTTAACTGTGCAGATGTTGCATTTTTTTGCATTTTAGGTAGTGCTTTAACAAGCGCTTTTTCCGCCCAGTAAATGTCTTTTAATCCGTCTTCAAAAAAATCCTGAAGCTCATCGGCAGCGTTCTTTTGCGGCGCTACCTTCCTTGCTGTTGCTTTTGCCATAGTTTAAATTTTTATGATTTGGTATTGAAATATGTACCTAAATAAGAAAAAAGTGTACCATTAAAATCTCCGCCTGTTGGGCACAATAAATTATTATTATTTTAGTTCCTGTTCCTTTTCCTGTACGGTTTTTTTACCGGTTTCGACAGTGACTTCTTTCGTAGTGACCGCGTAGTCATTAGGATGTATATCGTCACCATATTCAAGCGCATAAGCCTTCGTGAACTCGGCACCCAAATATAGAATGATTGAAGAATAATAGACCCACACGATCAGTATGACCAGTGAACCCGCAGCTCCATAAGTGCTGCCCACTTTTGTTTGTGAAATGTATAAGGAGATTCCAAATTTTCCCAACATGAAGAGTATGGCTGTGGTTATTGCACCCGCTATGACGTCCCGCCACCGGATCCTTGCATCTGGAAGCACTTTGAAGATGACGGCGAATATAATGGTACTGATTGTTAGTGTAAGTAAGAGATTGATAATATAAAAAACTACTACAGTGACATCTGGATACCTGGCACGAAGGCCATTGCTGATTCCTTCAATGATCCCGGAGATTGTCAGGGAAACTAACAAGAGAAAGCCCAGACTTACAATGACAGAAAAAGAAAGGAACCGGTTCTGCAACATTTTTAACCAGCCTTTCCGAGGCTTAGCTTTCAGACCCCAGATGGAGTTTATGGAATCCTGAATTTCCCCGAATACTGTTGTTGCTCCAATCAGAAGTGTAATGCCACCGATAATGGCGGCTATTTTGCTTTTTCCTGCCAGAGAGGCGTTTTTAATAATCTCCTGGAGTTGAATAGCGGTATCCTGGCCTACAAAGTTGTGTAAAACGGAAAACACTTCTCCTTCGACAGCTTCTCTTGCCAAAAATAGACCGCATAACGAAATGATCATCACCAGCAAGGGTCCCATCGAAAAGATGGTATAGTATGCCAGTGATCCGCTTAGTTTAGTAATTTTATGTTCTGAAAACCCATTAAATGTTCCTTTTAATATCTTCCATACTCCTTTTAAAGTAATACGCTTTCTTTTGCGTATTGCTGCTGATAATTCAGTCATAAGTGATCAGGTTTAAAGTTTATTATATCGTTTACTTTAGGAATATATCACAAAACAATAAAATAAGCATGCCAAACGCGGCACTGATAACAGGTTCAACCATATCCTGCACTGTTAATGAAGACCGGGTTTTGTTACCGCACAGGATTGTATTTTTGATTTTGCAAATCATGTTTTCAATTGAAAATAGAGCAATGCTATTATTGCTAAGGTCATTATAATGAAAGTAAGTATACCCATTACATTGGAGAACCTGCTGTTGGTATATTCTTTCATTATTTTCCTGTTATTACAGATATGTACAATTACCGCAATCATAACCGGCGCTGTGATCCCGTACAATAAGGCAGTATATACCAGCATTTTTAACGGGCTTATGCCTATTAAGTCAATGGCTAATCCTATAAGAAGTGAAAAAATTACCACCAGGTAAAAACCACGGGCCTGATAAAATTTTTTATCCAACCCCTGTTTCCATCCGAAGGTTTCTGCAACAATATAAGACAGGGAACCGGATAATATGGGAATCGCAAGGAAGCCGGTGCCAATAACACCAACTGCAAATATGATATAAGACATGCTTCCTGCCAGGGGTTCCAGGGCTTTAGCAGCCTGTTCCACGGTATCAATTTGTTTAATGTGGCTATGGAGTACCATTCCGGTTGTTAGTATAATGAAGAACATCACCAGATTGGAGGCAAACATTCCGGTTCGTACATCCTGTTTCATATCAGAGAGCACCTGTTTGTTGACGAAAACTTTCGATGCTGTTTTTTTCCTGTCCTCGGCCTCCATAGTTGCCTGCCAGAAAAATAAATAAGGTGAGATGGTGGTGCCCAGAATAGCAACAAATATTTCCAGGAAGTCCTTATCAAACCTGATGGTTGGCACAAAAGTGTGTTTTGCTATGTCCATCCAATCCGGTTTTAACAGGAAGGGAACAATAATATACAACAGCATGCTCAGGCAAAGCCATTTGAGGATGTTTGCTATTCTTTGATACGAAAATTTTACAATCGCGAATAATAACAAAGCTGTAAATAAAATGCAGAATACAAAAGAAGGAATAAAGGGAAATAATAAATGGCTTACCGCACCCATACCTGCAATATCGGAACCAATATTCAATACCGTCGCCGGTACGCTGAATACGAGCATCATGTACAGAATGAATTTGGGGTAATGATTTTTCAGGGTTGTTGTTAGACCAGCAGAAGTAACGATCCCGATCTTCGCACACATAGACTGTATCGATGACATCAGTGGGAACGTGATCAATGCAGTCCAAAGCGTCTGGAAACCGAAAAGTGTACCTGCCTGGGAATAGGTTGCAATTCCTGACGGGTCATCGTCGCCCGCGCCAGTTACAAGGCCTGGGCCTAAAATTTTAATAAAATGCCGGAAGCGCGATTTTTTTCTTTTCTTCTTTATCTGCTGCATATTCAATATAGTTGACTATATAAAACCTACTAAAAAAGCATCCTGTTTCAAAGATGCTTTTTAACGAGCCGGGTGCCTGATTTTAGTTGTTCATGTTTGTTTTAAGTAATTTGGATGTGCTCCGGTTGTGACTTATCGTAACGAACCCAACTTCGGATCAAAATGCCTGACGCCGGCTGTTTATAAACGAAGTTGCAAGTTCTATGTTCTATTCCCCGGCTTTGCTACTGCGTCCCATGAAAAAGAAAACGATCAGCAAAACTACGAATACATAAAATATGATCTTTGCAATACCTGCAAAAGCGCTGGCGATGCCGGTAAAACCCAAAACGGCTGCAACGAGCGCAATAATGAGAAAAGTGATGGTCCAACGTATCATAAAATAAGAATTGCAATTATTAAAATCAACAATCATACCATTGTATATCAGTAATTAGTGATCTACAAGCTGGCAAAGCATTTAGTTACCAGTTGTAAACAAGTCATCGCAATTGGATTGTCAGAAGCCAGCAAGAAGGACACCGGAAAGTGCAACGATAAATTAAGATCAGTGAGGATATTAATCCCTGATCTGGGGTAATAATTCCACAGGTTCGGATATTGATTTGAACCGGTCACACAGAATAGGTGGAGAGTAATGTTTTGACTGCATCAAAAAAGGTTGGAAAATTGTTGCTTGAGGAAGGTACTTACATAGGCTGCGTACTAACCAATTAGTCATTGTTTGGAATAATTGCTATTTTTTATTTAATGCGATCGCAATTGTCATCCGGTTTTGTCCAGTGACGAGATATTTTCCAGCGCGTGGACGATAGTTGATAGCAATTCCTGATCGATTTCCGTTTGTTTATGGTCGCTGAGGACCCGGAATTCACCTTCATCATCTTTTTCAAATACAAGTTCCTGGCTTTCAGCGATAATAAAGAATTTATAATTGTAGGCGAAGGTTACCAGCCGTCCCTTGAACGTTAATTGCGCACCGCGATGGGTAATAGGAAGTTCAAAAAAATGTTCCATTATAATTCGGACGCAAATTTATAGGTTGGGGTTGTAGGTGTGATCAAACTGTGGATTCTTTTAGATTTTTGTAATTGAACTCGGTAAATCTTCAATTATTTCTAATCTTTCGTCCCTATCATAGGGCAAACTGAAGTAATACAATTGAGGCCTGATTTGCTGCATTTTAGGCACGACCGGGAGATAGAACATCAATATAAGCTAATAAAATTATTGGATTTGAAACGGTAGTATATATCAAAAAGTACTTATTTTTTATCAAATTTCACATTTTCTCCAAATTGGCAGTTGAATACCTTTGTGTAGCCAATTTATAATAATAACGATTTCTTCAGGTTCACAAAATATTTCACAAATAGCTTTCAGTAATGATTGATTCTTTTAACAAGATAGCAAAAGGCGTTTTATTGGTATTTACTTTATGCACTATAAATTGTGTTGGCCAAAACACCCGCGTGCTGGATCTTGCTCCTGCAAAATGGATCTGGTACCCATCTGACCGTGTGTTACAAAATACCTTTGTTTTGTTCCGGAAAGAGTTTCATTTAAATAGCGTTCCTGATTCTGCTACCGGCTGGATCCTGGCAGACAGCCGTTACCAGCTTTTTGTCAATGGACAAAGAGTACAATGGGGGCCTGCGCCTTTTGACCCGAGATGGCCTGAAGCAGATCGGGTTAATATTAAACGGTATTTACACGTCGGAAAAAATGTAATAGCCTGCCAGGTATTATTTTATGGTGCGGGCGACGGTACGTCTCCAATAGGTAAAGCTGGTTTAATATGTAAATTCAAGGTAGGAGATCAGTATCTGGGATCTGATTCTACCTGGAAAAGTTGCCTGCCAAAAAGCTGGCCGATGGGACAGTATAAACGCTTCTTTTTACGATCCTTACAAGAAGCGTTTGATGCCCGGTTGTTCCCTTATGGATGGAATACCGAAAACTATCTTCCAACCCCTGATTGGTTGTCATCCCATGAGTCAGCAACTTCAGCGATGCAGCCGTCTATTTCTACAGACATCCCGGATTATCAATGGCAGGTTTACGGGACCACTGGGAATATTCGTGAGCGCAGTATTCCGATGATGATTGAAAACGAAGTACCGGTAAAACAACTGACTGAATCGGCGTGGATCACCTGGAAAAGGCCGGCTGAAGAATACTTTGATGTAATGACTCAAAATGCTTATACCGCTGAGCGTGTTAATATCGCCCGCAAGGATGGTCCCAATAGCTGGATAGTCCCCTCAAACGAAGATAAGGCAGCTGTTTTAACTTTTGAATTCAAAGATCAGTGCGTAGGCTGGCCACATTTTACCATTGAAGCCCCGGCAGGAACCATTGTCGAAATGCTGGTGCATGAAGCTCATCAGCCGGGTAAGGATGTCCTCATGAACTCTCACTTCCAGTCCTGGACGCGATTTGTTTGTAAAGAAGGGTTGAATATCTTTGAACCGTTTGATTTTGAAAGCCTGCGCTGGCTGCAACTTCATATACGCAATTACTCGGGCAATATAAAGGTAAGGAATGTTGGCATTCGCCGCAGGCAGTATCCTTTTCCGGAAAGCCCCAAGATTGCGCTTTCGGATACCTTGTTACAAGGTTTGATCAATGCATCCGTAAATACACTTTATAATTCAGCCCAGGAAACCGTAGTGGATGGCATGGCCAGGGAACGCCAGCAATACAGTGGCGACGGAAGCCACCAATTACATGCTATATACCAGACGTTGGGCGATAGCCGTCTGCCGGCACGTTTTATTAAAACGTTTAGCCAGGGTCAAACAACAGAGGGATACTTCATGGACAGCTGGCCGGCATTTGACCGGCTGGCCAGGATTATGGAGCGACAGGTACAGCTAACCAACTGGGGACCTATTCTCGACCATAGCGTTGGTTTTTGTTTTGATAATTATTATTACTACCTATATACCGGTGATACGGCAGGATTGCAGGAATCTTTTCCACGATTGCTCGTTTTTTTCGAATATTTAAAAAAGATACGGGCGGCGGATCATCTGCTGCCGGTTGATAGTCTGGGCATACCTTCGGTTTGGATGGACCATATAGCTTATCAAATGCAACGCCATAAACAATGTGCCTTCAATCTATATACCTCGGCAATGTGTATCAACGCCCTGGCGCCCTTATGCCGCGCTTTTAGTCAAAATAAAAAAGCCACAGAGATCGAACAATTCGGTAAGGAATTGCTTCAGGCAACTATAAAAAAATTTTGGAGCAGCCAGGAACAAACTTTTGTAGTCAACTTACCGTGGTTAACGGAAGAAGGCGGTCCAAGATACTGCGAT
>DASVMC010000473.1:0-25534 GCA_036384555.1 Niabella sp.
TGCATTGATACCATATTTTTCAAGATATACCCGGTAGTAACCGGGGCTGGCAGCTTCATTGGCATGGCTGAAACGGGAATAATACGTGGCAGGATGCACATCTCCGCTTACTGCTATCAGCGGAACATAACAAAGATTCCAGTGTCCTTTACTGGTATGGGTAAAAGCGTAAATCACCGTATCTTCATACTGGTAGCCGGAGCCGCTCCGCCACATGGTAACAGGGCTCACCTGCACCATTGAGTTCGGCAACGAGGCACCCGGGAAAACTTCGGCGCCCCAGGCCCTGTGCGTGGGTTTATACCCCAGCTCCGTACTATCCCATAAAGTGGCTGTTCCCAGGAAGGGGTTTACAAAACCGGTCAGCCGTTGCACGTGCTGCGCAGCACAAATGCTGCTTATCATAACGACTATCCCAATAAAAAGGTATTTACTTTTTTCAACCATAACTGTACTTTATCAGCACCTGTACGGTAGCAATGGCAACCGTCAGCATACCCGTTCATTTTTTTTGCGAATAACAATAGCGGAACAATCAGTGCAAAATCGTTTTAGTTATAAAGGTAATAAATCCGGAGAACCAGCCAAATATAATACCCCTTCCTTCCTGCTCAAAAATATTTTTGCCCATACGCACACATCTTAAGAACTTCGCCGGGCATTACTAACAGCGATAATCTTTTATCATTTTTTTGTTAACACATTGTATATGACCTTAAACTTTTACAGACAACAAAAGACCATCTTACTTTACTTTATTGGCTTATTTTTCCTACTCTTGGTTTCAGGCAATTCTTCAGCTCAACAAACTATCGACAGGAAGGAATTACTCACAGCTTTAATCGGTAAAAAAACAGTACAAAAAGTTGACATCAGGGAAATCAATTTTAAACCTAGCCAGAAAACAGGATATCATCAACATCCGTGTCCGGTAGTTGGCTATATTGTTTCAGGAAGCGTACTGTTCCAAAGCGGAAAGGACAGCTCAATAGTTTTAAAAGCAGGGGACGCTTTTTATGAACCGGCAAATGTCACCACCTTTCATTTTGATAATCCTTCAGACACTGAGTCTTTAAAATTTATCGCTTTTTATTTACTGAACAATGAGAAGGAGCTGATAAAAATGCTGTCTCAGAAAAACTAACCCTTACTAAAAAACAGCGCTCCTGCGCCATCGCTCAGGGGTCTCCTCCAGGCAACAAAAAAGCCACCTGCCGGTGGCTCAGTAAAACAATATAATAAACACTTTAATTCTGTGCCGCAAGGCTGCGGAAGTCCACGCTCACCAGCTTGCTTACACCCGGTTCCTGCATGGTAACGCCATAGATCACATCCACCGTGCTCATGGTGGTTTTGTTGTGCGTTACAATAATGAACTGTGAGTTCTGGCTGAACTGGCGGATCATGTTGGTAAACTTGCCCACGTTAGCATCATCCAGCGGGGCATCCACCTCATCCAGGATACAGAAAGGCGCCGGTTTGATGAGGTAAATGGCAAATAACAATGCCGTGGCTGTTAAGGTACGTTCTCCCCCGCTTAACTGTGTTAAAGAGGTAGGGCGCTTCCCTTTGGGTTTGGCCACTACGTCAATCCCTGTTTCTGCCAGGTTCTCCGGGTTCTCCAGTATCAGATCACACTGGTCATCTTCTGTAAACAGCGATTTGAATACTTTCATAAAATGTTCCCGTACCTGGTTAAAGGTATCCAGGAATTTCTGGTTGGCGGTGGTCTCTACTTCCTCAATCGTCTTTAGCAGACTTTCCTTCGCATTCACCAGGTCACTTTTTTGCTCTACGATGAACTCATAGCGTTTTTTCATTTCTGTAAACGCTTCAATCGCCGTAGGGTTTACTTCCCCCAGGTTTTCCAGCCGCTTCTTCATCCGGTCGGCCTTTTCCTGCAGCTCTTCCGTGGCGGTTTCGGTATGGCGCGGGTCATCCAGGATATCTTCTATCTGTATCTTGAACTCTACATTCAGGCGTTCGCGGGTACCGGCCAGTTGCAGCTTCAGTTCATTCAGCTTGTCTTTAATGGCCGCCAGCAGGTGCTCTACCTGTTCTTTTTCACGGATCTTGTGCCGCAGTTCGCTTTCTTTTTCATTCAGCACGTTCCGCAGGTTGTAATAGGCCTGGTCGGCTTCATTCAGGGTCTGCTGGTCCTGCTCCCGGCTGCGGACCAGGTTCAGCAGGGTTTCTTCAATTTCTTTCAGCGCATTGTCGGAGCTGATGATCTCACCACCGGTATCCGACAGCTGCACCGTGCTCTGCTCTATCTGGCGTTTCAGTTCCTCCAGCTGGTTGGTCTTAAAGGTCAGCTCCTGTTTCAGCGCCGTTACCTTACTCTGCTGGCGGGTCACGCTCAGGTTAAACTCGTTAAACTGGGCCATTGCTTCCTGGTAGCCGGCTTCTGCCTGCTTAAAGGTTTCCTCAGCTTCCGAAAGCTTATTTGCATGCTGCTGCAATATTTCTGTAAATTCTTCCAAAGACTGGCGTACCCCGGCAATAGAATGCTGCGTATGCTGCAGCTGTGCTGCCAGCTCTTCCAGCCGGTTCTTTGCCATCCCCTGCTGGCTCTGCAGGTTCTCCGAACGGTTTTGCAGGGCAAAAACGGCATTGGTCAGTTCCTGGATCTCCTTCTGGGTTTCTTTAATGGCGTTTTCACGGAGATCTTCATTAAAAGCAATCACTTCGTTATGACGGGCCTGTATCTGTGCCCGCAGGTTCTGCACTATTTCATCCTGCGCAGCAATATCTTCCTGCAATTTTTCCAGGTTCTTTACCCGGCCGATCTTCTTGCCCTCGATCAGCCCTACGCTGCCACCGGTAAGCGTAAACTGGCCTTTTACAAATTTCCCCTGTTTTTCAATGACCACGGAGCCGTTGCTGTTTTCCAGCGCTTCTTCCCCTTCTGCAATAAATACGTTCCCCAGCAGGTGTTCTGCCAGCTTACGGTATTTCACCTCTACTTCAATAACCCCCAGGGCCGCGATGGCGCCCTGTAACTGATGGCCGCCATTATTACCGGCAGCTTCCCCGATTTTATTCAGCAAAAAGAAATTGGCTTTCCCTTTTTTCTGGTCGCTCAGCAAATGCACCGCCCGCAGTCCCTGCTGCAGGTCATCTACCACGTAATAGTTCAGGTAAGGCTCCAGTACATTTTCCAGCGCGGTACGGTACTCTTCTTTTACATATAAAATATCGGAAAGGATCGGCGCCTGTGTGTCCCATTCCTTGTTATTGTGCAAAAATTTTACGCTCTCCGGGTAGCCTTCCATGGAATCGATCATGCTTTTCAGCAGGTCATGCTCATTCCTTTTGGCATCCAGTATCCGGTTCTCATCTGCCAGCTGGTTGCGCAGCTCCTCCACAATACCCTGCGTTTGCAGGATCTGCTCCTTGGTATGGTCATGGTGCGCCTGCAGCTGCTGCAGGGAAGCGTTCTTTTCCTCCAGCTCCCGTTCTTTTAACCGGTGGTCCAACTGTACGTTCTCCAGGAGCGCTTCCCGCTGTGCGGACTCTTCTTCAATCTGGTGCATCGCCCGCTGCAGGTTCTGGACAGAGGTATCTGCCACGGCTACTTTTTTCTCCGCCTCAAACTGGTCCCGCTGCACCTGCTGGTATTCCATCCGCAGGCTGTCCACCCCGTGGCGCTGGGCATCCAGTACAGTACGACGGCGGGTCACTTCGTCGCGGAAATTTTCCAGCTGTTCGGTTACGCCTTCATAAGCGCTCTCTTCATCTCCCAGCTGCTGCCGGCTAAAGGCAATACTTTCTTCAATGCCTTTTAGCTGGGCATCTGATTTGGAAAGGAACTCCTGTAAGCCGGTTTCCCGTTCTTTCAGGTATTGCAGGCGCTGTACCGCCAGGTTCTTATCGCCCTCCCGGGTACGCACCTGCTGCACCAGCTCGTTATAGGCGGCCTGCATGCTTTGCAGGGCCTGCTCCCGTTCTATAAAAACCAGTTTTTCCTGCTCAATATGCGCTTCGGCCGTAGCGATCTCCGCTTCCAGCTTTACCGATTTATCCGTTTCTGCCTGCTGTTGTTCATTCAGCTCTTTATAGGTAAGATTAAATCCTTCCAGCGCCGCTTTGGCCAGCTCAATGCTTACCTCGCGGTATTCCTTTTTGATCTCGTGGTATTTCTCTGCTTTCCGGGCCTGGCTTTCGAGCGCTTTCAGCTGGTTGTTGATCTCAAACAGCAGGTCCTCTATCCGGTTCAGGTCCTGCTCCGTAGCGTCCAGCTTCTGCTTGGCCTCTTTTTTACGGGTCTTGTAAATGGAAATGCCCGCGGCCTGCTCCAGCATCCGGCGGCGGCTGTTATCCTTGTCCTTGATCAGGTCATCCACCATATCCAGGGCAATGATGGCATAAGAATCCGTGCTCACCCCGGTATCCATAAACAGGTTCTGGATGTCCTTCAGGCGGCACTGCACATCGTTCAGGCGGTATTCGCTTTCCCCGCTTTTGTAAAATTTACGGGTAATGCGCACGGTGCTGAATTCTGTAGGCAACAGGTTCCGGGTATTTTCAAAAGTAAGGCTTACTTCTGCCAGGCCGCTTGCTGAACGGGTTTTGGAACCGTTAAACACCAGCGAATCAAGATTTTCACTTCTCAAAGCGCTGATCTTCTGCTCCCCGATCACCCAGCGGATACTGTCCACAATATTGGATTTTCCGCAGCCGTTCGGCCCCACAATGCCGGTAATATTGTCGTCGAAATGAACGACCGTTTTATCGGCAAAACTTTTAAATCCCTTTATTTCAAGACTTTTTAAACGCACAGTATTCTCCTATTTTAATGTAAGGGCGAAAATAACGGTTCCGGGCACAAAAGGAAAGGCTGTTTTTGCACACCAGCGCGTGGAAAACAATTCAAAAATGGGGAAAAGCTGTGGATAACCACCGCATTAGGCTCATTTAACTACCAGCCCCTGTCCCTGCTGCCAGGCCGGTAAGAGGAGCAATTGGCTTCAGTAAACAGCGCCGGTTATACTTTTAAGGTTCCGGTCAAATAATGGATGCTTTGGGTAATGCTGGCAAAGGGGTCCTGAGGCATATCATGCTCCACAAAGTAATACTGCAGCCCGGCGGTTTTTGCATGTTCAAAAATGCGTTTAAAATCCACCACGCCTTCACCAACCGGTGCAGGGCCCTCTTTACTTTTGTTAAGGTCCTTGGCATGCCATAGCGGAAACCGGCCCGGGTGCTGCCAGAACAGGGCCACTGGGTCTACGCCCGCCTTTGTTACCCAGCACAGGTCCAGCTCCATTTTAATATCCGGATCTAACTGTGCCAGCAGCAGCTCGTAAGGTGTTTTCCCTGCAACCGGCTCAAATTCGTGGTAATGGTTATGATAACACAGGGTAATACCCGCTTTCTTACAGGCCTCACCGGTCTTATTCAGCGTTTCAATGGATTGTTCTATTGCTTCCGGTGATTCAATAGGCGTGCTGGCACACACCAGAAAAGGGATCCCTGCTTCGGCTATATGATCCACAATTTCCTGGCTGTTTTCCCGCAGGTTTTTCATCAGCGGAATTTTTATAGGATTCCCGTTGGCATCGGTGGGTGGTTTAGCGCCCGGCGGCAATTTAAACGGTGCTCCCAATACGTGGTGCGATCTCCAGGCCAGCCCCAGGCGCTTCAGCAGGGCCGAAAAATCCTTCGCGGGCATTCCGTAAAAATCACCCTTTTTGGAAAAGGCGGATTCGATCTCCCTATACCCTATAGCGGCCACTTGTTTTAAGGTGCCCTCCACGTCCTGGTCAATGACGTTGAATAAAGTAAACAGCTGCAACCCCGGCGGCGGGTAGGCTGCACCGGTAAAAATCCCCGCCAGGGATCGCTGCCGCAGCAAGGCGGCCCCGGCGGTCAGCAACCCGGCAGACCGGATAAATTTTCTTCTGTTTGTCATAATGTGACTTTTTAATTTAAATGCAGGCAATACTTATCAAATGGCTTCCTAAATTACATTTTTTTATTGATTGCTGAACGCACCGGCACACCAAATTGCTGAAAAACAGTTTGCTCATCTGTGGGATAATATGCCTTACCCAGGATAGTATTGATGATCACTGCATTTCGATAGGGTCCCAGACCAAGCTCCGGTGCTGTAAATCCATGGGTGTGCATTTCCGCATTCTGTACAAAAAATGTATCTTCCTCATCAATTGTATACCTGCGTGATACATTGAAATTACCACGGGCATCAAAACGGATCCTGGCATCCAGCGATTCCAGAAAAGAAGGCGGAACTGTTTTATACCCTGTAGCTAATATAATATGCCCGGCTTCCTGTTCAAATACGGTTCCCTGCTCTTTATGATAAAAGCTCAATATCCAGCCATGCCGTTCTGCAGGACGTATTTCCTGTAATGCCACATTGGTCATTAGTGTAACGGGCACGGCATTCCCCTCTGTCATCCGCTCATACAAGCGATCATAAATTGCATTGATCAACTGGTAGTTGATGCCTTTGAATAAAGCATCCTGTTGCCGAATAGTAACAGGCTTTCTTGTTTCCGGAAGGTTATAGAAATGATCAATATAGGCTGGCGTAGCCATTTCAAAACTCAGCTTTGAATGCTCCATAGCATAAAACCTGGCCGACCGTGTCATCCAGTACAAGACGGTTTCTCTTTCTGTATATGACTGTAATAAGTCATAGAATATTTCTGCTGCACTTTGTCCTGATCCGATTACTGCTACCTGTTTTGAATGCATTATAGCAGTGCGATGTTTTAAATACTGAGATGAGTGCAGGATATGATCGCCCAGTAATGACTCCGCAAAAGCAGGTACTGATGGCTGGGCTCCTATTCCAATAACAACATGTCGTGCTCTTATTTTTTGAACAATACCGGTAACGGGATGCCGACCGGTGATCACATAACATTGCCGTTCTTTTTCATAGCCGATAGCTGTAACCTGATAGTTAAAGCGCAGGTTCGGCAGCTGGCTGCATACCCAGCGGCAATACCGGTTATATTCCCGCCGGGTAATTACATTGTTTTCATGGATACCGAATTGCAATAATCTGCCCTGTTGTCTTAAAAAATTTAAATAGCTGAACGGACTGCACGGATCGGCCAGTGTTACCAGATCGGCCAGATAAGACACCTGTAAGGTACTACCAGGCAATAACATACCTGCATGCCAGTTGAATTCAGGTTTTTCATCTACGAAGACCGTTTTCAGGGAGACTATAGGCCGGCATAAAGCAGCCAGTCCCAGGTTAAAAGGCCCGATACCAATACCGGCTATATCATAGATTTCATTTGTTTGATTCATCAGACAACCTCCTTTTTTTTAAAACAGTTACGATAAAAAACAGGATCAGGCAACTGGCACCGGTAGTAGCACACAGCACCAGTATAGAGGGAATCAGCCCTATATTGTTATATCCGAACAAGGGAAAACACCAGAAAATAACGATCCATTGCAGCATATAGAAAAGCAGTATATGATCACTCAGCCATTGCAGTAAACGAAACAGGTAGTTATTCAATACTCTTTTAGCCAATACTACAAACAACCATACCCAGCCAAGTGCCCAACCTATATGTAACAAAGTGCCGCCCCGCCCCAATCGGTAGAATTCGGTTTGCCAGTCGGCCGGTTCCATAAGCGCTATAGCATACCCTGTTACAATCAACCCTAATGCTAATCCGGCCAGCAGTTTATTAAAGGCCCTGCCTTTGATGCCTGTCAGCATACTACCTGTGATCAACCCGGCCAATGGGTATAAAAGCCAGGGAAATAGAGGGAAAAAAGTATGGGGCGGTTTTGCTACGAGCAGGGCAAGCGGAATGGCCAGAATACTATTGCTATGCAGCTTCCAGGTATATGGGGTTATTAGCAGTACCAGCAGGAATACCAGGCCGTACCACATTTTATTCTTTGTCCACTTCTTCAACAATGCACATGCTGCGTAGGCAATGGCTGCGAATTGCAGAATATCCCCTGTCAAAAACAATTGTAACGGTGTGTTGGCAGCTATGGCTAGCCCGTTATCCGTAAGAAATTGTTGCGGTATCAACCCCAGGTAATACGGTATCAGGAATTTAAGGCTGTTCAGCAAATATCCCGCTACCAGCAAAATCAGGAACCGTTTCAGAATATAGGTAACTGTTTTTTCACGTCCCAGCGCTAAAAACAGCCCCATCAGGAACATGAACAAAGGAGCACCGGAAGTTTCCGCCAGAAAGCCAAGCAGCATACCCAGCGGTCCCTGCTTTACGGGAAGGGTGCTGTACAGCAGTACTGTATGAATAGCCGGCATTACCAGCACTACAAATCCCCTGGCCAAAGAAAAACCTTGTCGTTGGTATTGTGTTAGCATATTAAGTTTATTTACAGGTTGAAAAAATAGGATTGAAAGAAGAGCAGCATCAGTTAGTGCTGCGGGTAATCATGTAAAGACGAGCTGTTTTACCTTCCAGCGGCAATGTTTTTATATATTGGAAGCCGGCCTTTTCAGCCAGGCGACAGGCATTCACATTCTGTTCATCCGGTTCAGCCACAATGCGTGTTACCGCTGCAAAACCAAATAGCATCCGCTGTATTGCTTTTAGCACCCATACAGAGAGGCCATCA
Organism: Niabella sp.; assembly: GCA_036384555.1. GTDB lineage: Bacteria > Bacteroidota > Bacteroidia > Chitinophagales > Chitinophagaceae > Niabella. Next base: position 8,596 of record DASVMC010000473.1, read on the forward strand.
ATATTTACTGATATCAATGTCTTAATTTCCCGGTAAGGAGCCATCAGCAAATGAATACCATAATCCGCTGCAGTAAAATCGGCCATTCCTGCCAGCTCTGATTGAAGCACAGGATATACTTCTATCAGCGCCACTGGTGCGTCGTTTACACAGGCAAAAAATAATTGCAGGCGTCCTGCTGCTATTTTGGGATTATAAAATTCATACAACATTTTAAGCGTATTTCCCTGCATACCCCAAAAGCGATGCGCATGCGGGTGATTGGCCCACCGGTATAACACAGCAAGATCTTTACGAAGTGCCACCTGCCGTATGCCCAACCCAAGACGATCTCCGTTTAGCCATTCCCGGTGCAGCAGCTTTTCTTCACCTGAAGCAGTATGCCCAGTTTTTAAGTTTTTATTGTTTTTATTCATATTTATAATTATTTTTATATTAGTTAACCGTACCTGTTTTCTCCGAACCTTAAGGAACACCGTAACCAAATACAAACACCATGGATACCCTGTTTGAAATCTCCTCACCGGACAATGATGCCTTTTTTTGGTCTGCTCCTCTTCTGCACCTGCATCAATCTCTTATTATCCCCTCTATGACCGGTCTGGCTTTATCCGGCGGTTGGGGTCATATGCTTTTCCAGCATAAACAAATGAAAGAGTTCACCATCTGGTACAGCAGCTATCAGGTAAGACAGCGGCGCACTTTTAAAGTGAGGGCTGATGTACCACTTATTGAGTTCAGCTTTCTTATGCACAATCGTATACAGCAACAAATACACACATTGTATGACAACTGGGTAGAGGAAACTCAATTCAACATTTTTTACCTCCCTTATGTGGAAGACCGTGTCTCGTTTGAACCTGGTCCGGGTTATACCACGTTAGACATTCATTGCTCAACCGGCTTTTTACAAGGGCTGACACCGCATTATCCGGAAATTATCCAACCCTTTCTGAATGCAATTGCTGCGGCCCGCACCCCCACTCAACTATTTCCACATCATATGTTTGCTTCGCAGGAAATGGTTACCCGGGCCAGGATGGTCCTGCAGATATTACAGCTGCCGGAGGTGAATGAATTAAGTCTGGAACTGACGGTGAAACAACTTCTTTGCGCCGCACTGTCCTGCAAGGCTGAATTACAAGTAGGCGGCCGCATTGTTTCACTGAGCAAGATCAGCCAGATAAACCGGGTGAGTACCTTATTACTTAAAACGCTTACGGAAGAGCCTGACTTCAGACAACTAGCCCGACAAGCCGGCATGAACGAGACCTATCTAAAAAAACTGTTTTCTCAAAAGTTTCATCAACCTCCTTTTCATTATTGGCATATACACCGTATGGAAGAAGCCTTTTACCGGGTAGTTGCTACAGATGAGTCCCTGGCAGCTATTGCATTGGATATGGGTTTCTCCGCTTTATCTAATTTCTCGAAGGCCTTTAAGAAACGATATACGTTTAGTCCCAGCCATTACCGCAAATAAAAGAACACGATTGGATAACCCCAACGGTTCTTTTCTATTGCATCTTTGAAATGGAATTCAAAGAACTTCTCAGGCAGCTTTAATAATGCAGCTTGTCCAGGCGGTGCCGAACACCTGTAGAAAATAGTAGGCAACACTTTCCAAACCGGTTTGCCGCATCAACCTTAATGCAGCAACCTGATAGCTTTTTATGTACTGCGCAGTAATACAAGCTTGTAGATCAACCCTTATTTTATCATTTTTAAAAATTAAAACACATGTTAAAGTTTAAATGGCTCCTGCCTTTAGTAGCGATCTTACTGGTTGCCGCAGGAGTATTCGCTATGAATGCAAACAAAAAATATGCATTAGAATACTGGAACTATAACGGATCAGCAGGACAGGAAAGTATTGCTACCAACTACTCACTAGGCACCAGTACCCCTACTCATATTTGCGGTACCAATACCACAACCGTTTGCCAGATCCGGGCAGAAAAAGATCCGGTCAACCCTTCACAACCCAAACTGGATGGCAAAAATCCAATGGTTGACAAGATCACTTTTCAAACAACTTTACGTGCTGACAATTAGAAAAGGAATGCCGTAAATCAGACTACACTGTTTCCCCCGGTCATTTTTATTATCGGGGGTTTTGTTGCATCCCCGTAAGCTTGAGGATATACTCCGGCAGGGGCAAGGCGAACTTTGGAGAATTTGCCGGTAATTCATATTTCTTTCCATTAAGCATCCTGGTTAAAGAAATACCGGCGCCTTCTTTGTTCAGCCGCTTAATATCCATCCACCTCAGGTCCCGCATCAGCAATTCCTTCCTTCTTTCTTTTAAAATGATTGAGAGCGCTTCTGATGGGCTTTGTGCCGTTAACGGGGTAAATGTATCTGCCTTCCATCTCGTTTTTAATAACCGGTTCAATAGCTGCATGGCCTCCTCCGTTTTATCGGCCCGCGCGCTGCATTCTGCTTTTATCAGGTATTGTTCATCCACGGCAACCCCTGTAAACATGAGCACTGTTCCGGTATAGTGCCCGTAAAAGGCGAGTGATCCATCCCCATTGCTTTTAAAAAAAGCCGATTTTCTGAGATCATCATCCGCATAACTCTGCCCAAGAACAGAATCAATTTTACAAACAGTAAAAACCAGTGCAGGAACCGTACCGGAAGTATAAAAAAGTGTTTCTTTATTAAACTGACCAATAGGAAAATTGCCGGATTGAAGGTCATTAAAATTCATCAGAGAGGAATTGATCTGCAGACTGGAATCTGCATAAAGGCCGGCCTCGTTATATTGCCGCATAGACAGCAATACCCTTCCCAGCAATCCGTAGGCTGCTGCTTTTGAGGGGCGCATAACGTGCCCGGGGTTTATGGGTAATAACGGGATGGCCGTTTTCAAATCCCCGATGATCTGCTGGTAGGTTTGTCTTACGGTACTGCGGGTAGAGGGAATATTAAAGTCGGAACTCAACCGCAATGGGATACCGGCGTCCTTATCAGCAGTCTGCTCATCATAGGCATTGGCCCAAACCGATGCAATTTTGTAAAAAGCGTCTGCCCGGAAGAACAGCGCCATCCCCTTTACCGTATTTCTTTCGGTTTCAGTTGAAGTGTTAACAGCATTTATATAATCCAACACTACATTTGTATTGTAAATACATCCGTAAATCAGGGACCACCAATTGGGATACGCTTCAGAGATCACTTCATCTCCCCATATGTACATGTTCCGTTCTGCCTCGGTAGATAAGGATGACCAGTCCTTTGTCGTTAAATAATAATCATCGGCGCTTGCTTCACTCAACCCCCAGGTATAATTATTCATTGTAGTATTATCATCCAGCAGTCCCTGCAAATCTTCAACCCGGGTTGGAATTACTAAGTGTTTATCGGGTTTTTCATCCAGATATTTCTTACAGCCTGAAAAAAGAAGCAGCAACACCAGTGTGCCAATGGATCTTATAATATAATTCATATTGCAATAGTTTATAGTGTTATTAATACACCCAGGGAAGTAGTTTTCGAAGGCGCTAACCTGCCGGGGTAATCCGGGTCTATGTGATGATCACCCGCCCGCCAGAGAATACCGATGTTATTCATACCGGCTGTGATCCGGATGTTGTTAAAAGGAAGCCTTCTCAGAGTTTGCCGGTTAAGGTTATAACCCAGCTGTATATATTGCAGCCGGATATTATCCGCTTCTTCGGTTAATACTTCAGAAAATGCATAAAAGTTATCTCTTGTATAATCTGAAGGGTAAACTAATGAGGGTACAGTCGTATGTTTTTCATTGCCCGGCTGTTGCCAGCGTTGCCGGTAGTCAATATCGCCTACGTAATTCTGGAATACCTCACCGTAATAAATGGAAGGCTTACGATACCAATAACCCATCCGGTACTGGATATTGGCTGTAAAACTGATGTTTCTGTAAAAAATAGTATTGGCAAAATTACCGTAACAGGTTGGCGTAGCAGCACCACTGAATACGAGCTGATCAAAGTTCTGCAAAAGAATATTCCCATAATTTTTGCTGATGGCTCCATTCTCATAACCTTGCGGGTCGCCGGTTTGTGCATCCAGTCCGGCCCATTTATAGCTCACAATTCCATAAACGGGGTGTCCTTCCAGAGGACTAATGCTATACCCGTCATTTACATAAAAAGAGGAGACTTCAGATGATCTGAAATAATTGGTCACCCTGGTTTTAACAAGGCTCAGCAGCAAATCCGACTGCCAGACCACTTTGCGTGTTATAGGGGTTGCTTTTAGATTAATATCCCAGCCAGACCCCGCCATATTAGCCACATTATACATCATTGCCTGTAACCCGGCAGCCGTCCAGTCTACGGGCGCGTAACCGAACAGATCTTTTCCCCGTTTCTTATAATATTCGACACTTCCTGATAACAGGTTTCGTTTCAACGAAAAATCAAGGCCGATATTCAGCATTGCAGTTTTTTCCCATCGCAGCGAGGGGTTAGCAAACTGGTTTACCCCCGTGGTATTATAATTGGTATATTGCGCGGGGCCAAAATAACGCAGCGTTGTAACCGCCGAGCGGCTTTGGTCTACATTTCCACTATACCCAAAAGTGCCCCGCAGCTTCAGGTAAGGCAATACGTCGGAATGCCAGAATTGCTCCTTACTGATCGCCCAGGAGGCACCGGCGGACCAAAGGGGCGTCCATTTATCATTTGTTGCTACACCAAACAAATTGGAGGCATCTCTTCTTGCACTGAATGAAACCGCATAAAGCCGGTTATAAGTATAGGTTGCATTGAAGAACTGCGAAATATACCGATCGGTTCTATCTCCAAAGCCCAGCTCGTCCGGAATGTAAATACTATACCCCGGAATAATTGTTGGGTAAGGATTTACAAGATCCACTTTTCCAAAAGTCAATACATCATCATCATATCCATATACCCGCGTACTATTTGATGAGGTATGAATATTTCTGACCTCCATACCCAGAATAGAAGCTATGTTGTGTTTTCCTATATCCTTATTAAAATTTGCCTGCGCTCTTACATTATGTGTCTCCATCTTGTCAGTAGAACGATCCAGTATAGCACCTCTTGGCACCACATAGGTTACTGCGCCGGTTTCCCTGTCTATTTGGGTAAACTTATTGATCAGGTCTCTCGTAAAAAAGCTCTGCTCATCTTTTAAGTTTCTGTCTGTTTCCTGTTGCTGCTCATACTGGTATTGCAGTGAGATGTTTAGCGGACTAATAATCTGCCATTGTATACCGGCATCCGCTAAAAGATGCAGTTGCTGTGTCTTTCTGGTATCATGCATAGCATCTTCCAGGGGATAATATTTCCAGTCGAGTAATTTTCCGGCTCCAGCAGTATCAATATAAGGTCTCCGATAGTATTTATTCAGTGGTTGAGGCGTTCCTGTTTCATCAGCAAGCTGTGCATACGGATAAAGGCCCTGACGAAGTTCCTGGTAATTAGGAAAGCCTGATGAAGTGGTCGTTTGCGTAAAAGTAATTCCGGTGCTGATCTGTACGGATTTTACGGGTCTAAATATATTTGCAGACCGGAAGCTTGTACGCTGGTACCAGCCATCCACATCCGTTTTGTTATTATCAAAACTACCCGAGAAATGATACGAAAGTCTTTCTGAGCTTCCATCTATGCTCAAAGCATATTGCTGGTTAAAAGCGCGCCGGTACAGGTATTTTGAAGCATCTGCTACTACATCATTCTTTCTCAGTGCATCTATTTGCTGTTGCGCTTCCGCTTCAGAGATCTGGTTATTTCTTAACCGGAATAATAATTCATACACAGGCGTAAAAGCAGGTCTTAAAATACTTGCAGTATCCGAAAACCAGTACCCCTTATTAAACAGCAACTCTTCCACATCTATAAAATCTGATGCCGTCATTTGCCGGTAAGCATTCAGATCAGGTTTGGAAGCAGTAGTAAAGTTCATACTGTAAGACACATTAAACGGGTTATTAAACCGTGCTTTTTTCGTGGTGATTACAATAACGCCATTACCGGCGCGGGTGCCCCATATAGAAGCAGCCGCTGCATCTTTCAAAATGCTCACCGATTCTACATCATTCGGGTTGATCGCATTCACATCGCCCTCATAGGGGAAATTATCAACAACAATCAAAGGGGCTTTATCACCGTTGATACTGCTCAGCCCTCTTATGGTAAGCGGCGGCCGGTTGGTACCTGCATCAAATGCCACAGTACTAACGCCATTTAACCGGCTAATAATATCCGTGGTCACCTGCTCCTGTAATTTTGCATGACCAACCACTTCAAAAGACCCCGTCGCCCGTTCCCTGGGAAGACTCTGGTATCCTGTATGTACCAGCACTTCATCTAGTTGCTGTACTGCCGGTATTAGTATAATGGTCAAATAAGCACCTGCTGCCACTTGTTGTGGCCTATAACCGGTATATGTAAAAAGCAGGGTATCAGAAGGGTTGTTCAGGCTCAGCTGAAAGTGACCGTTCCGATCGGTTTGTGTGGAACGGTTGGTCTGCAGGGCATGTACCGTTACATTATATAAAGTGTTGCCCTGGTCATCCTGCACCCGTCCTTCCACAAAGGTCATAGAATGCTGCGCAAAAGCCGGGTGCTGCACGGCTCCCATGCATAAAAGAAACAATAAAAGGGGTTTCATAAGTTTAGCTTTTACAAGGGTAAATAAACAGTTGTTTTGTGGCCCGGAATGATATGTTCTCCCTCATAAGAAGGTGTTTGTTCCATTTGTATTCTTTTACCTTCCAGCAGGGAGCGAATATTTTCCCTGGTAACGGAGTGAGCGTCGGTAGCGGCGATAATACGGCGGTTTTTATCCAACCAGATATAATGCGGCACCGCTACTTTGTAATAGATCAGGTCTGTGGTTGCAGTATCGGTATGTACCGAGGGAAGCGATACCTGTCTCTGCAGCAGCTGTTCAAAATGGTGCATTGCAGAATCCGCTGCTTTTACCATAAACGGAACAGGACTAGCAATCAGCAGCAATACCTGAAGTTGATCATCAAATTCTTTATTTAAACTGTCCAGCTTTGGAAACAGCCGCATGCAGGGAGTGCAATATGCCCCCCAGACATCTATAATAACAAGATTAGCTTTTAAAGCGGAAAGTTTAAACGAATCATCTGGACAGGCATTCGGGTAAAAAGTAATATCCGGTACAGTATCTCCTACGGTTAGTGATCTGATCGTGTTTTCCTGGGCGGTTAACGTCTGGCATAGTAATGCCATTACGCTCAACAGCGTTATTCTTTTCATATTTTAAGCATTAAAATGAAGCAATATTATTTGGGCAAAAGGCGGGCATGATAAAATAGATCAGCATTTAAAAGGTGTTTTATTAAAGCCCCGGAAGCCGGAACAAGCAGGCCGTTGCATAGAAAATCAGCCTGCCCTCCGGCAAAGAGTTATACAGGATTCTTGGGCTTGCAGGCAAACCGGGCATTAAACAGCCCATGATTCCGGCCTCCTAAATTGCAGGCTCCGGAATGTAAAGAAAAATATGCAGGCAGTTTGCTCATCTCATACAATAAACGTAGTAAGATGAGTCTCGTTAAAAGCAGTAAAATAAGAAAGGGTTGTAGCCTACCCGCTTTTAGCACCCAGGCTCTGACAAAGCCAACCATCCTAAGATGGTCCAGCACTTAGCGTAAGTAGGCCCAACCCATAAGTTTATGAAGCTGGGCGCGTTTAACTTACTCTCGTGCTGAAGAATTGTCAGATTCGGGTGACGAGACTCGTTATTGCGCTATCTACTTTAAGAAGCGCAAATCTATTTCTATTTTTTAAAATCAAAAAATTGAATGGCTAATACCGGGATCCATTTATCATTCGATTAGCATCTTATTCCAATCTTTCAGCATCAAAATTAAAAATAAATAATAACAATTCCAAAAGAATTATAAATAAATCTTAAAGATTTTTATATAGCTCTTTTAGATTCATTTTTATAAAAATTCTTCAAAAAACAGTTGATTATCTTCGATTTTCTACACTAATCGAGGGTATGAAAGGGAAAAAATTCAATAGAATAAAGGCGGTTCTGGCGGAACAGGAAATGTCTCAAAAAGAATTAGCCGCAATATTGCAGGTTGCTCCGGGTACTGTTTCTACCTGGTGCCGCAACCTGAAGCAACCCGAAGTCCCTACCCTCTTTAAAATAGCATGGGTGCTGAAAGTAGAGCCTGCCAGTTTAATAAGCCCAATGGCAGCTTCCGGCTTTGAGATGAGTTTGCCGGATAACCCGGCAGAACAGGCAAACTAGGACTGCAGAAGGTACGGCAGGCGACAACGCCCGTACCTGTCATCCAGGTGTCCTGAAAATTTACGCGCTGCGTAATATATAAAGTTAGCATCGGTGTTGCCAAAGCAGATAAGTAAAGAAGATACAAGGATAGTTATGTATAAATAAAATCCATATACAAAAAACCTCAATTCATTCAGATTCCAGGAGCTGCGTTCCATCACACACCAATTTCAATAAATGAAATTTCCGCTCTTAATTTTTATTGAACCGAGTATGCGGGTTTAATTTATTTTCTTAATATCATCATTTACTTTTCTGCCATCCCCACCTGCAATAACTGGAAACGATTTTCCAAACGACCACGTAAGTGATAAATTAACTGCTCTAAGTTTATCAACTGTTTGTTCTATAAGCCCAAAGGGTTGCGCTCCTTTTTGCCTTCCTTTTTGATTAAAAATATTTGAAAACTCAAAATTAAGGACAAGATTTTTTTTGATATTTTTAGAATAATAAATTGAAAAATCCGGGTAAAGCGTTGTGGTCTTATAATATGTCAATTCTGGTGTAGCAAAAGTGAATACACCTATTAAATATCCCCTCCAGATTGTGTACGTAGAATTAACGGAGCCTTCAAAATAGAAACCGCTTTTATAATTTTTACCCAAAGTATTATCAAGATAATTTATATGTGTCACTGTTATAAGAGATGATATATTACAATCAGATGAAAAGGTATATTTAAATGAATTAGACAGGCTATGTTTCCAGTAATTCTTATTAAAATAGGAGAGAAGATAGGACGAATCGCCCTGCATTATTCTTCCTGATACAATACCATTTTCACAATATTTTTGACTAAATGCTGTTTGCATGAATATGGGATCACCGGAATATGTGTGCAATAGTTCAGTATTATAATTCCTCTCTTGTTTTAATGCCAGATTTCCGCTCCGTTTTACCCAATTGGATGTAGCAAAGGTATCACTAACCAAAATATTTATCGGCGGCCTGAGCGTAGGTATGGAAAGAGATAGGCTTAGGGTGTTTTTATCATTCAACAAATAAGAAGTAACAAAACGGGGATATAAATAGGCATTGGCAAATGAATAGTCATTTCCTTTGGATTCTCTTTGTAAGTAATTTAAAATGAAGCTCAATTCATACTTCCAATTATTATTTTGCAAACTACCGGAGTAGCCAAGATTAAATTTCTTATCTGTAAAGCGATTTTTTGAATCACTTTGATGAGCCGTATCATCATTACTTGTATTTCCCCAAAATGAGCGTTCAACATTTGAAGTGGCTACCTGGGCGTTTAGGATCATTGTGTTGTTAAATGTGTTTTTACTCCAATTGATCGAATGCAGTTTATAATTTCCCCCAAAAGAATATGACGTATTATGTAAAGAATTAGATGATGAGAGATTTGAGGGTTGCTTTTTATTTTCTTGTTGGTACTCCTGGTTTAAAGGAGTATTATCAATCAGAAAATTTAGGCTTACTATATTTTTGTTTTTTACTGTTTTTTTCCATACAGCAAATCCTGAAATAGCAGGTGACTTGTAGGTGGACGTTGCAGAAGCGTCAATTGGGCCTGAAATATCATTCCCTGTTATAACGGATCTTCTTTTTCCGTAAATCATATTTCCGGTAAGCCCAAATGTTAGCATATTCGTTTTAGAAAAAATACGGGTTACCGAATAATTTGCTATTAAAGCGCTCCTGTATTGAGCTCCATTTTCTGTTTGCTGAAAGTTGGCAACGGGATTTGTTATGTTGGATGAACTGCTGTTTTTATACCGATAATAATTGAGCAATAACGAGCTATTCCAGCCTTTTGATCTTGATGCCCTGTTTATAGAAAAATTTGGGCCTTGAACTCCAATGCTATAGCCTGCCATAATTTCTGAATAACTATAATTAACAGCATTCGTCGCTGAGGTGAGATAAAGAATTGACTGGTTTACATCACCATCTGTTAAAGCAGGCATTATGACCAGCTCTGACTTTGCAATATTGCCTGAAGGGATCGCTTTTAACTCCGTAGCAGATAGTTTTCGACCATCCATAAATACAACTAATTCCTTGTTACCAACGGTTTTAAAGTTATTTTTGTCGGTTGAAATTACTCCCGGAAGCCTGCTGATCGTTTCTGTAAGTGTTTCTGTTTCTCGTCTGATAAATTTTGAAAACCGTAGCACAACCCTGTCAGGTTTCAGATTAATATCCCTTGATGTTACTTTTACTTCGTCCAGTAATTTATAATCCTTTTTTAAGGTAAAATCATTTTCCTGCTTCAGAATTACCGTCGTATCAATTATTACATACCCTATACCATTAAATTTTGCAGTCAATGTATCACCTATTTTAAAATTGGGAGTTAAAACTACAAGCCCTTTATCATTGCTGATAAAGTCCTTTTGGTCAATTGTATTTACTTTATAACAGGCAACAGTAATGTATCCGGCATTATTTCCAAATTCATCAGTAAATTTCATAGTAATCCGGCTCTGCCCCTGTGTTGATACTATCATGAACAGGCTAAAGATTACAAGCAGCAATTTTATCATGCTAAAATAGTTTTTCGATTTTCAGATTTAAAGCTATAAGCAGAAGGGTCAGTATCAGGATGTTTAACATCAAATGCTGAATCCAGGATAAATCGCTTATGATCCCCCCGCAGGAGCAGGGGATATCCGGAGAGAAGAAGTAAATGAAAGTAATGTATAATGTAAATAGCAGAAACAAAATAATTGCTCCCTTTAATGAGATGGTGAAATACTTTTGGGTTATTAATCCTATTGCGACCAGAACTTCTGCCAAGGGTATTAAAAAGGAAAGAGGTTTAGCCCAGAATTGAGGTATAAGTACCGATTTACTCAGGTCTATCTGAAATACGCTTAAATATATTAATTTGGATAAACCCGTATATGTAAATAAAAAAATAGTAATTGCAATTCCCAATCGGGACACACTTTTCAAGATATTCATAGAATACTATTTTAGTGAAATTACTTTATAAGTATTATTCGTATATAGAACAACCTTATCATCACTCATCTTAATGTCATTTAGTTTTATAGCATCAATATTTTTTATCAATAAGCTCTTTTTATAGCCGAATTCTTCTTTTGAATAGAAATCCAGGTACAAAAAGTCTTTTAGCCGGTCAGATAAGCCGGTATCATCTCTGGCTCCGCTGAGCAGAACAATATAATCCTGATAAAAAAAGGCTCCATAATGTGTTAAAAAAGGAGCATTTGCAAATGAGTAGAATCTTCCATATTTTATGGCAACCCGCGGATAATCGGTTATTTTCTCAATTGAATTGTATCTATTAATACTGTCTGTATGATAGTTTATTCTTATTAATTTGTTTGAATATTCAGAAACATAATATAGGCAAGAGTCGTCTGCCAATAGATAGCCATCAGTAGACAGTCCCCCATCATCTTCTTTTTCAAAGGGAGTATATGATTTTAGGATTTTTCCGCTCGAATCCATATAATGGATAGAGTTATATTTTTCTTTAAAGTCAAAAGATTTGGAAAAGAAGGTATTTCCCGGCACTGGAGATATTCTAAAAGTATAATTAGGAAGTGTAAATTTTGTTATAATTACGTGGCTTGAATCATTTAAAGTTATTATTAGATTAACTTTCTGAGTTTTTAAACTTGCATAAATTATATCATTTGTTTGTGCATTCTTCTCACTCATTAAAGGGTACTCGTTTTGAATAAAATAGAATTTGGGCGTAGGTTCCGGCAAACTTTTTTCATCGATGAAGGGATAAATAGAATGCTTTTTATTTGTACCGGGAATTGGATGCCAAAGATTGTCAATAGCATAAATTTTTTCTATATTACGGTTAAAGCCGCCTTCATATTTCAATGTCTTTTTTCTGGCAGTATAAATTTTATATCCAAAAAAAATTCCTGCAGCAATGCTGATTGCTATTAACAGATAACCGAATTTCATTTATAAAAATTAATCAGAAAGCCAATAAACTATTAATACTTTTACTTTGAGAAAGCAAAAGCTTATAGGGGTAAGTGATTGTCACCCCTATTCATCTAGAATCTCCAGAAATTAATCATTCGTAACTCTGTGAATACCGGTTACAGACCAGGCACTGCCATCATCATTATTCCCGGTACAACAATTGTTTTTAGGATCTGTATCACAAGGATGACCACAATCATGCTTTGGCTTTTCGAAAGCGATCGCTGGAATAACAGCAGCTCCCATTCCTAAAAACAATGTGAGGGTTAACAAGGTTTTTTTCATAAAATACATATTTGATTTATTTTCCTCCCCTTTCTATCGCCACGGGGCGGATGTTCAGCGCCTTTCTTGCTTTTTTTTACGGGTGCAACTTAAGGATCATCCCCGCTTTGTAGCTACGTAAGAATATTTGAAATGAGAAACAGTTGTCTTGCCTTTTGGGTTAACTGAAGGTGTTATACAAAAAGCAATTTCATTTTTCATAAATCATAGTCTGAAATAGTTGGTTCTCCAGGTACGAGACTCGTTATTGCGCTTCTACTTTAAGAAGCGCTAATCTATTTCTATTTTTTAAAATCAAAAAATTGAATGGCTAATACCGGGATCCATTTATCATTCGATTAGCATCTTATTCCAATCTTTCAGTATCAAAATTAAAAACAAACAATAACAATTCCAAAAGAATTATAAATAATTCTTAAAGATTTTTGTATAGTTCTTTTAGCTTCATTTTAATGAAAATTTTTCAAAAAACAGTTGATTATCTTCGATTTTGTACACTAATCGGGGGTATGAAAGGGAAAAAATTCAATAGAATAAAGGCGGTTCTGGCGGAACAGGAAATGTCTCAAAAAGAATTAGCCGCAATATTGCAGGTTGCTCCGGGCACTGTTTCTACCTGGTGCCGCAACCTGAAGCAACCCGAAGTACCTACCCTCTTTAAAATAGCATGGGTGCTGAAAGTAGCGCCTGCCAGTTTAATAAGCTCAATGGCAGCTTCCGGCTTTGAGATGAGTTTGCCGGATAACCCGGCAGAACAGGCAAACTAGGAAAGCCAACAGCGCAGCACCCGCTTCACTTGTCACCGGGTTTCCTGAAAATCTACTCCGCGCATAGCATTTTAGAATTTCTATACCAGTGTATTTTTTGCGCGCCAAAGATTATAATTTCCTTAAACGGGTTTCCTTACGGAGTAAACACCTCCGTGTCTAAAAAAAGTATACCGTTTTTTTGAGAATAGTGTTGTAACGCATCAAGTATTTCCGGGGCTGTCTTATCCAGATCGGTTATATCAAATTTTATTTCCTTATCATCCGCATTTAATCTGATAAAAAGCGTGTATACAGTCTGTTTCCCTTTTATTATTCTCAGATAAATATACCAGATCAGATGCCACTCAATAAAGCCGCTTTTGTGCAGCCATATACCATCGGTATCAATAACAAGTTTATCTTTCCTGTCTAAAAAAACTTTGTAACAGCAATAGAAAAAGAAAAGAAGCAGGAAAGAAAGCAGTATTGGCACACCGAGCCCGTCTTTTCCGAATTCGGATATTTCCTGCTGCCCGTTTTTTAAAAAGGAACAGGCTACTCCTATAACGGGAATTGCCCCTATTATCATAGGGATGATCAATTTTTTTCGATTGAGCTTTGCCGTAAACTTCAATTGAGCATCCGTTAACATTCTCTCAGGCTTTTTAGTTGCAACTGCAGTCAGGCGCCTATATATACTTTTTATCATAAACAGCTGAACAGTTACCCCGCCAAGTTACTGATTTTTCAGAACAACAAATCACTGATACTAAAGGAGCGCAGCAGCAGCAGAAAAAAGAAGCTGCTATAGAAAAACATACCAAAGGCGCAAAGTGGATCGAAACAAGAACTGTTACAGTTCCGTTTTTGCAAATTACCTTTCATTTTTGTTCTGCCTGTGCTTTTATATGTTCCAGAACCCGTTGGTGAATTTTGTGTACTATATAGTCACTCCAGATTGTCCAATAAAAAGCAGGCTTGATTTTATTGACGTACCAGGTAGTCCCCTCCAGCAAGGTGCGCCCGTCTGCAAGCTGTGTCAACCTGAATTGCCCGTTTTTTGAAAGCCAGTATCCCTGCAGATGGTTGGGATGAATATCATAAAAACTGATCTCCTTCATGGGCTCAGGTTGTTGCACAACAGAAAATTTCAGCATCCTCGGTTCATCCCAAACAGTTATTGGCTCAATAAAACTCCCTGTTGTAAAATTACAGTGCCTGACGGCACCAACACCCCGGCCCTCAATCGTTGCATCAACGGGGTAAGCAATACCCGTCTTAAAAATAAATTCTGCCGGCTCTTTGAGTTGCGGAAAGGCAATTACGTTTTTCCAAACCTGCTCAGGTGCTGCATTTATCTGAATAGCCGTTTTTACAGAGCGCACCTCGTCTTTATCTTTTGCAAACTCATCAAAAGCCATAAGCGCAGGAACCGAAAGAAACAGCAAAAAGATGGTTACCGGTGTATTCCTCGCTTTGCTTTTCAAAAACTTATATGCAGCCCTATGCCCAAGCCAGGTAAAAAAGAACCCAACCGGCAAAGCCATTATTAAACAAATAATCCCCTCCCAAGCGAATGTCAAAAGCCCTAAACAAAATACCAGGAGCGTTAAGACAACAATGGAGAACAACTTCTTTACTGCAATTGTCCGGTTATACCCATAGATCAGTGTTGATGTTGCTCCCAGCACAAACGGGAGCCATATAAAAAGCCCCGCAGCGTATTCCTTGAAAATATTTATTGTCAGGAAAGAAAAGGCCCAACATAATACCGCAGTCAGCCCAACGGCAATAACAGCCCGCCTGTCAAATTTCCTGGTGTTATCGATTATTTTTTCCATGCTTTGAGGGTCGTTTTGAATATGCGCAGCCCATCCGCTTTTGATTTCCCGCTATTATTGCTAAGTCTTTATCAAATAGCAGACCGGCCAAGCCATGTGCAGTTATGGGAGCATTGTTATTTTTCAATTTTGTTTGGTACATTAAATATATAAAAAGCCGGCGATTCTATTGAAGATTTTTTCTCTGTGAAAATACATCCCTGCGCAACGAGGGTGATCCTGAGGAACAGGAACCTGTGAGCAGGCCTATTGCTTCTTTTCCTGTAAAAGAGATCATTTACCTTTTTTAATACTATTTTCATTGGTTTCAAAACGATCCGGCTGTTGCAGGTAGTACTGCTTATAAAACCACTGAACTTCCTATCTTTAAATAAAAATAAATGGCTAAAAACAACCGCCTGTTGTATACGCTGGCACTGCTTAAAATAGTGCTCCCTTACTTACTGCAGCATCCTGTTTATGAACCCCACCGGGATGAGCTGCTGTACCTGGCGGAGGGGAGGCACCCTGCCTTCGGGTTTATGGAAGTACCGCCCCTGCTTTCGTTATTTTCCTGGCTGACCAACCTGCTGGGGGGCGGTCTGTTTTGGGTGAAGCTATGGCCTTCGCTGTTTGGTGCCGCCACGTTCCTTGTTTCTGGAAAAATAGTACAAATGCTTGGCGGGAAAAAATTTGCGCTCCTCCTGCTCTTTTTGCCGTTCATTTTCGGTGTTTACCTGAGAATGTTCTTTTTGTTCCAGCCCAATCCGCCCGAAATCTTTTTCTGGACAGTGATCGCTTTCAGCATGATCCGTTTTACCCAAACCAACCAACCCAAATGGCTGTATCTGTTTGGCGTAAGTGTTGCTTTAGGCATGCTGAGCAAATATTCCGTTGCCTTTTATACGGCAGCTGTCTTATTGGGATTGTTGTTTACACCACACAGGCGCCTATTCACCAATAAACATTTCTGGTTTGCAGCATTGACCGGCTTTCTCATTTTCCTGCCTAACCTGGTCTGGCAATACCTGCATCATTTTCCGGTTGTGTTTCACATGCGTAAACTACAGGAAAGCCAATTGCAATATGTGAACCCTTCTGGTTTTATCATGGATCAATTGTTATACAACCTGCCTTGTTTCTTTATATGGATTACCGGTTTCATTTACACAATGCGCTCAAGTCAATACCGCTTTATTGGCTGGGCATATGTATTGGTAATCGCCTTCCTGCTGATGGGCCACGGCAAGAGTTATTATGCGATGGGCGTATACCCTGCGCTCTTTGCTTTTGGTGCCGTACAACTTGAAAAATTCACGGAGCTGAAGCAAAGGCGACTGCGGATTGCATGGGTCCTTTTCCCCGTGATGGCAGGCCTCTTTTTCATCCCCCTTTTATTGCCCGTTTTGCCGCCGCCGCAACTGGCCCGCCTGTATGTAACAATGAATGCCCGTGAAACTGGCCTGTTGCAATGGGAGGATTTAAAGGATCATCCGCTGCCACAGGATTTTTCCGATATGCTGGGCTGGAAGGAAATGGCGCAGAAAGTGGCAAAGGCCTATAACCTGTTGGACAGTTCATCGAAAAAAGAAGTATTTATATTCTGTAATAATTACGGAATGGCGGGCGCTGTGAATTATTATGCACGCAATTATCATTTACCCGAAGCTTACAGCGATAATGCCAGTTTTTTATATTGGCTTCCTTCAGGAAAATACATCCGGGACATGATCCTGGTTACGGACGATCCGCATGAAGAGCGGCATGATTTTGCAAAGGGTTTTGTATCGGTTACAAAAACCGATAGTGTTACCAATGAATACGCAAGAGAAAAAGGGGATTATATCTATT